>NZ_JBFUHG010000006.1:0-152336 GCF_056402515.1 Cellulomonas sp. P4_A2 | reverse complement strand
GCGCCCGAGTCGGCGGCGGCGACGGCCGCCTCGACCGCGGGCGTCCACGCGTCGACCATCGTCTTCTCGCCGGTGTGCGCCTTGCCGCGCGCGACGATGCCCTCGAGCGCACCCTCGAGCAGGGCCACGACGCCGTGGCTGTCGAGCTCGGCGACGCCGGTGGCCTTCGCCGCGCGCAGGTAGGCGGTGCCGTAGAGCGGACCCGCGGCACCGCCGACCGTCGACATCAGCGTGGTGGCCACGAGCTTGAGCACCTCACCGATGTCGGCGGGCTGCTCCTCGAGCGCGTCGAGCTTGGCGGTGACGGCGGTGAAGCCACGGAACAGGTTCTCGCCGTGGTCCCCGTCACCGATCTGCCGGTCGAGCTCGATCAGCTCGGACCGGTGCTCGGTGACGGTCTGCGCCGACAGGCGCACCCACGAGATCGCCCACGCGACGTCCAACGTCATACCCACGCTCCCATCGACAGTTCCCGAGGCCGAGCTCCCCTGCGCCGCACCCATGGCGTCACCAACCGGCTGCTACCAGCGCAGCGCGGTCGTGTGCACCGGGGCGTCCCACAGGGCGGTCAGCTCGTCGTCCAGTCGGAGCACGGTGACCGATGCGCCCTGCATCTCCAGCGATGTCACGTAGTTGCCCACGAGCGACCGGGTCACGACGACCCCCCGCTCCTCCAGCAACGCGCGAGCCCGACGATAGACGACGTAGAGCTCGGAGGCAGGTGTGCCCCCCATGCCGTTGACGAAGAGGAGAACACTCTCGCCGGAGGCGAGGCCCAGGTCGTCGACGACCGGCGTCAGGAGCATCTCCGTGATCTCGTCGGCACTGGCCAGCGGGATGCGGCGCCGACCCGGCTCGCCGTGGATCCCGATGCCGATCTCGATCTCGTCGTCGGGCAGGTCGAAGCTGGGCTTGCCCGCGTGCGGCACGGTGCAGGCGGTCAGCGCGACGCCCATCGACCGCACGTTGGCGATGACCTTCTCCGCCACCGCGGTGACGGCGTCGAGGTCGTCCCCGCGCTCGGCTGCGGCACCGGCGATCTTCTCGACCGCGACGGTGCCGGCCACACCGCGCCGCCCGGCGGTCCACAGCGAGTCCTCGACGGCGACGTCGTCGTTCACGACGACGGTGCGCACGGTGACGCCCTCGGCGTCGGCCAGCTCGGCCGCCGTCTCGAAGTTGAGCACGTCGCCCGTGTAGTTCTTGACGATCGCGAGGACGCCTGCGCCCCCGTCCGACGCGTGCAGCGCCGGCGCGATCTGGTCGGGGGTCGGAGACGTGAAGACGGCACCCGGTACGGCCGCGTCCAGCATCCCGAGACCCACGAAGCCCCCATGCAGCGGCTCGTGGCCGCTCCCACCACCGCTGACGAGGCCGACCTTGCCGGCAACTGCGCCACCCGCACGCGTGACGAACCACGGGTCGCTGTGCACGGAGACGACGTCGGCATGCGCCGCCGCAAATCCCTCGAGCGACTCGGCCACGACGGTCTGCGGGTCGTTGATGAGCTTCTTCACTGCAGCCATCCCTTCCTTCGGGCGCCCACGGCGAGCGACCCGCGCACTTCCGTCCTCGGACCCCTTTGTCCCGACATGTTCACCTTGTGGGTGCCGGTCAGGGCCGTCAAGGTGAGAACGTGCGCCACCGGTGCACGTTCGTGCACCATCGCCCGAAGGGGTGATGCCCCCTCAGCGACGCCCGAGCAGCATCCGGGCCTCGGCGACGAGCAGGATCGACCCGGTGACGAGCACACCCGCTCCCCTGTCGGCCTCGCTCTCGGCGCGTGCGACGGCGAGGTCGAGCGCGTCGTTCAGGCGTTCGGCGACGTGCACGCGGTCCTCCCCGAAGATGTCGATCGCGGTCTCCGCGAGGTCGTTCGGATCCATCGCGCGGGACGTGGAGGCACTCGTGATCACCACCTCGGCGAGCAGGGGCTCGAGCGCCGCGAGGATGCCCTCGGGGTCCTTGTCCGCCATCACGCCGACGACGCCGACGAGGCGCTCGAACTGGAACGCCTCCTGCACCGCCTCGACGAGCGCCTCGGCTCCGGCGGGGTTGTGCGCACCGTCGACCAGGATCGTCGGGCTCGTGCGCACGAGCTCGAGCCGGCCCGGTGAGTCGACGTCAGCGAACGCGATCTCGACGACACCGGGATCCAGCGCGCGCCCACCGGTCATGAACGCCTCGACAGCGGTGAGCGCGAGCAGGGCGTTGTGCGCCTGGAACTGCCCGTGCAGGGGCAGGAAGATCTCCGTGTAGGTCCCGCCCAGGCCCTGCAGCGAGAGCAGCTGGCCGCCGACCGCGACCTGCCGGTCCACCACGCGGATGTCCACGCCCTCGCGGACCACCCGGGCGCCGTGCTCCGCGGCGACCGCGAGCAGCACGCCCTCGACGTCCTCGGTCTGCTCGGCGACGACGACCGTGGCACCGTCCTTGATGATCCCCGACTTCTCCGAGGCGATCTCCACGACCGTGTGCCCGAGGAAGCGCTCGTGGTCCAGGGCGATCGGCGTGATGATCGAGACCTCGCCGTCGGCGACGTTCGTCGAGTCCCACGCGCCGCCGAGGCCCACCTCGATGACGGCGACGTCGACCGGCGCGTCCGCGAACGCCGCGAACGCCATCACCGTGAACACCTCGAAGAACGACAACCGCGGCTCGCCCTTCTCGAGCGACCCCTGGTCCACGAGGTGCACGTACGGCGCGACGTCCTGCCAGACCTCGACGAACCTCTCGTCGCTGATCGGCTCGCCGTCGATCGCGATGCGCTCGGTGACCCGCGACAGGTGCGGGCTGGTGAACCGGCCCGTGCGCAGCCCGTGCTCGCGCAGCAGTCGCTCGACCATGCGCGAGGTCGACGTCTTGCCGTTGGTCCCCGTCAGGTGCACCACCCGGTACGCCTTCTGCGGGTCGCCCAGCAGCTCGCACACGGCCCGGACCCGGTCCAGGGTCGGGTCGATGTCGTGCTCCGGGGCGCGGCTCAGGATCGCCTGGTAGACCTCGTCGGCGGCCAGCCGGGCCTCCTTCTCGGCCTGACGACGCACGTGCTCGGCTCCGCTGCTGCTGCTGCTCACGCCTCGTACCCTCCACCTTCGACGGCCGCCACGGTGACCCGCAGCTCGGGCGACGCGTCCGCGACCTCGATCGAGATGGCGAGCGTCTCGCGGGCGATCGTGTCGCGGTGCGCCTCGACCGCCGCCAGGTGCTCGGCGGGCACGTCGAGCGTGAGCACGATGCGGTCACCCACCTGCAGACCGGCCGCCTTGCGGGCGTCCTGCACCGCGCGCACGACGTCGCGGGCGTAGCCCTCGGCTCGCAGCGCGTCGTCGAGCGTCAGGTCGAGCACGACGAACCCACCGCCCGGCAGCACCGCGGCGGCACCGCCCTCGGACCCCACGACGGTGGTCAGCTCGTACTCGCTCGGCTCCAGCGCGACCCCGCCCGCGACGACCGTCTCGCCGTCGACGCTCCAGTCACCCGCGCGGGCGGCCTGGATGACCGCCTGCACGCCGCGACCGAGCCGCGGACCGGCAGCGCGCGCGTTGACCGCGAGCCGCTGCGTGATCCCGAACCGCTCGGCGGTGCCGGCGTCCGCGGTGACCAGGTCGACGGCCTTGACGTTGAGCTCGGCCGCGAGCAGGTCGGAGTAGGGCGCGAGCGCGTCCGCGTCGTCGACCGCGACCGTGAGGCGGTGCAGCGGCTGGCGGACGCGGACGCCCGCCGCCTTGCGCAGCCCGAGGGCGGTGGAGGTGACCGCGCGGACCTGGTCCATCGCGCCGACGAGCGACTCGTCGGACGCGCCGGCCACCGGCCAGTCGGTCAGGTGCACGCTGCGACCGCCGGTGAGCCCGCGCCAGACCTCCTCGCAGACCAGCGGGGCCAGCGGCGCCATGACGCGCGTGAGCACCTCGAGAGAGGTCCAGAGCGTGTCGAACGCGTCGGCGTCCTCGGCCCAGAAGCGGTCACGCTGCGTGCGCACGTACCAGTTGGTGAGCACGTCGAGGTGCTCGCGCACCGACTCGCACGCGGCCGCGATGTCGTAGGCGTCCATCTGCGCGGTGACGTCCCGGACGAGGTCGTCGGTGCGCGACAGGACGTACCGGTCCATGGGCGCGAGGCCGGGGACCCGCTCCGCCGAGACCGCCTTCGCCCGGTACCCCGCGCCACCGTTCGCGGCGCCCGAGTACAGCGAGAAGAAGTAGTACGTGCTCCACAGCGGCAGCAGCACCTGGCGCACCCCGTCGCGGATGCCCTCCTCGCCGACGATCAGGTTCCCGCCACGCAGGATCGAGCTCGACATGAGGAACCAGCGCACGGCGTCCGAGCCGTACACGTCCCACATCTCGACCGGGTCCGGGAAGTTGCGCAGGCTCTTGGACGCCTTGCGGCCGTCGTCGCCCAGCACGATGCCGTGGCACATGACGTTGCGGAACGCCGGCCGGTCGAAGATCGCCGTGGCCAGGACGTGCAGCGTGTAGAACCAGCCGCGCGTCTGGCCGATGTACTCGACGATGAAGTCGCCCGGGTAGTGGTGCTCGAACCAGTCCGCGTTCTCGAACGGGTAGTGGACCTGGGCGAACGGCATCGAGCCCGAGTCGAACCACACGTCGAGCACGTCCGGGATGCGACGCATCGTCGAGGCACCCGTCGGGTCGTCCGGGTTCGGGCGCGTCAGCTCGTCGATGAACGGGCGGTGCAGGTCGGGCTCGCCCGCCTCGTTCGTCGGGACCCGTCCGAAGTCCGCCTCCAGCTCCGCCAGCGACCCGTAGACGTCGACGCGGGGGTGCGCGGGGTCGTCGGAGACCCACACCGGGATCGGCGTGCCCCAGTAGCGGTTGCGGCTGATCGACCAGTCGCGCGCGTTGGACAGCCACTTGCCGAACTGGCCGTCCTTGATGTGGTCCGGGGTCCAGCTGATCTCCTGGTTGAGCTCGACCATGCGGTCGCGGAACTCGGTCACGCGCACGAACCAGCTGGAGACCGCCTTGTAGATCAGCGGGTTCCGGCAGCGCCAGCAGTGCGGGTAGGAGTGCTCGTAGGTCTCGTGCCGCACGACGACGGACCGCTGCTCCGCAGGTGTGCGCGACAGCGGGCCGGTGCCCGCCTTGAGGTCCGCCGTGATCGGCTTGTTGGCCTCGAACACCTGCAGGCCGACGTAGTCCGGGACCTCGGTGGTGAACCGGCCGCGCGAGTCGACGGGCACGACCGGGGCGATGCCGACGGCCTCGCACGCGACCATGTCGTCCTCACCGAAGGCGGGCGCCATGTGCACGATGCCCGAGCCGTCCTCGGTGGTGACGAAGTCGCCGAGCAGCACCTGGTGGGCGTTCTCGTGACCGGCGAAGTAGTCGAACGGAGGCGTGTACCGGCGGCCCGCGAGGTCGCGGCCCTTCACGGTCGCGACGACGGTCGGCTCCGGACCCAGCTCCTTGGCGTAGGCGCCGACCCGAGCGGCAGCGAGGACCACCCGCTCCCCCGCGAGCTCGGAGTCGGGTCCCGGTTCGACCGTCACGTAGTCGACGTCCGGCCCGACGGCGATCGCCAGGTTGCTCGGCAGCGTCCACGGGGTCGTCGTCCAGATGAGCGCCAGCTCGCCGGTCTCGAGCCGCAGCCCGACCGTGAGCGCGGGGTCCTGGCGGGACTGGTAGACGTCGTCGTCCATGCGCAGCTCGTGGTTGGACAGCGGGGTCTCGTCGCGCCAGCAGTACGGCAGGACGCGGTAGCCCTCGTACGCCAGGCCCTTGTCGTAGAGGCGCTTGAACGCCCAGATCACCGACTCCATGAACGTCGTGTCGAGCGTCTTGTAGTCGTGGTCGAAGTCGACCCAGCGCGCCTGCCGGGTGACGTACTCACGCCACTCGCCGGTGTACCGCAGGACCGACTCGCGGCACGCCTGGTTGAACGCCGCCAGGCCCATCTCCTCGATCTGCGAGGTGTCCGTGATGCCGAGCAGCCGCTGCGCCTCGAGCTCGGCGGGCAGGCCGTGCGTGTCCCAGCCGAACCGACGCTCGACGTGGTGGCCGCGCATCGTCTGGTAGCGCGGCACGACGTCCTTGGCGTAGCCCGTCAGCAGGTGGCCGTAGTGCGGCAGCCCGTTGGCGAACGGCGGGCCGTCGTAGAAGACGTACTCGTTGCTGCCGTTCTCACCGGCGGGGCGCGCGTCGATGGACGCCTGGAACGTCCCGTCGGCGTCCCAGTAGGCCAGGACGTCCTTCTCGAGGGACGGAAGGTCCGGCGAGGCGGGGACGGACGCGGACGGGCGGTGCAACGGGTAGGCCACCGTACGGATCTCCTGTGGTCGGCACCCTGGGTGGGTGCGTCGCTCTCGGCTGCGAGGACGATGGGACCCGGACCGGCCGGGCTCTACCGCGGTACCACCTCGCTTGCCGGCTCCCCTTGCGGGTCGTCGACCACTTCGTAGCGGCTGTGACGGGCCTACCCGTCCGGTTCTACTAGGACCGTCTGACCGGCCCGTTCTTCCGGAGGCTCACCGGTGATGACCGGGTCGATGCCTGTGCGCACCAGGATATCGGCATTCACCCCGCCGTGCGCACCGCCTTATCCCGCTCGCCCCGCGGACGGCGTGACCGGCGGCTCGGCCGACCACGGGAAGACGATCCACCGGTCGGTCCGGCGCCAGACGTAGTCCGGCTCGACGATCGAGCGCGGCTTGGAGTACAGGACGGCGGTCCGCGCCTCCTCGCAGTGCAGCGACATGATCTTCTGCACCAGGGCGAGGGTCTCGCCGGTGTCCGCGACGTCGTCGACGATCAGAGCCCTCAGCCCCGACATCGCGTCCGTGTCGAGCAGCGGTGGCAGGACGACCGGGTCGGGCAGGCGCTCGTCGACACCCGTGTAGAACTCGACGTTCAGGGTGCCGACGGCCTTGGTGCCCAGCGCGTACGCGATGGCTCCCCCGGGTGGCAGTCCCCCACGGGCCACCGCGATGACGATGTCCGGCACGAACCCGTCGTCCACCACGGCCTGCGCCAGCTCCCGGGCCGCCGTCCCGAACAGGTCCCAGCCGAGCACCTCGCGCGCAGTCTCAGTCTCCATGCGGGCAGCGTAGGTCGCCGACGTTGCCGACGGGTTGCGGGCACACTCGTGCCCGTGACGACCCCTCTCTGCCTGCTCGATCTCGACGGCACCTTGACCGACTCGGCCCCGGGCATCACCGCGTCCGCCGCCTCCGCATTCCGGGCGCTCGGTCTCGAGGTGCCGTCCCGGGTGCAGCTGCGCTCCTTCGTCGGCCCGCCGATCACCGAGAGCTTCGTGGGGCATGGTGTGCCGGCGGCGCGCGCGGCCGAGGCGGTGCTCGCCTACCGCGAGGTGTTCGTCACGCGCATGATCAGCGACAACGCCCTGTTCGACGGGATCCTCGACACCCTCGACCAGCTGCGGGCCGCCGGTCTCACCTTGGCGGTCGCCACCTCGAAGCCCGCCGTCTACGCCCGGCCGATCTGCGACGCGTTCGGCATCACCGACCGGGTGGACGCGATCTTCGGCGCCCCGCTGGACGACACCCCGTCGACGAAGGCCGACGTCGTCGCCGCGGCGCTGGCGGCGTTCCCCGTGGCGTCTCCTGTGCTGATGGTGGGCGACCGCGAGCACGACGTGCTCGGCGCTCGGGCGTGCGGGGTGGACACGGTTGGTGTGACGTGGGGGTACGCGGCTGACGGTGAGCTCACGGCGGCCGGCGCGGTCGAGCTCGTCGACGACGTGCGCGACCTCGCGGCCGTGGTGCTCCGACGGCTCCAGTCCTGAGGCGCCCGACGACTTGACCTTGACGCTGCGTCAACTCTTACCGTGGATCAGGACAGGAACGGTCCGCGACGAAGGAGGGCACGTGGAGGCGTCGATCCAGCAGGTCGCGCGGCTCACGGGCACGACGAGCCGGGCGCTGCGCCACTACGACGCGCTCGGACTGCTCGAACCCAGCCGCGTCGGCGACAACGGCTACCGCTGGTACGACGAGGACGCACTGGTGCGGCTCCAGCGGATCCTGCTGCTGCGGGACCTGGGCCTGGGCCTGCCGGACATCCGGCGGGTTCTCGACCAGGAGCAGGACGAGACGACGGCGCTCCGGCGCCACCTCGACCGGCTGCGCGGCGAGCAGGAGCGGCTGGCGCGGCAGATCGCGTCGGTCGAGCGGACCATCACGGCACGACAGGACGGAGGGCCACTCGTGGCCGAGGACATGTTCGACGGGTTCGACCACACGGTGCACCGGGAGGAGGTCGAGCAGCGCTGGGGCGCGGAGGCGTACGCCTCCTCGGACGCCTGGTGGCGCGGCATGAGCGAGGCGGAGCGTGCTGCCTGGAAGAAGCAGACGGCAGAGCTCGCCGCGCGGTGGACGGACGCCGCTCGGGCCGGCACCGCACCGGGTTCCGACGAGGCACAGGAGCTCGCCGCACGACACGTGGCGTGGCTGGGAAGCATCCCCGGGACCCCCGGGTACGGGACGTCGCCTGTGCGTGCCTATGTCGTCGGCCTGGCCGACATGTACGTCGCGGACGAGCGCTTCACCCGCACGTACGGCGGCGTCGAGGGTGCGACCCTCGTCCGGGACGCGCTGCACGAGTACGCCGCACGACATCTCTGAACACGCGCGGCGCTCGGTCGGGTCTCAGGGGCCCGGCACCCGCTCGAGCGAGCGCTGCCAGTCGGCGTGCAGGGCCGCGAACCGCCCGTCGTTCGCGACGAGCTCGGCCGGCGACCCGTCCTCGACCACGCGACCGTCGTCGACGACGAGCACCCGGTCCGCACCCATCACCGTCGACAGCCGGTGCGCGATGACGACCGAGGTCCGGTCGGCGAGCAGGGTGGTCAGCCCCTCCTGGACGAGCGCCTCTCCCGGCACGTCGAGCGAGCTGGTCGCCTCGTCGAGGATCAGCAGGGCGGGATCGGCGAGGAACGCGCGCGCGAACGAGACGAGCTGGCGCTGGCCCGCCGAGAGGCGCACCCCTCGCTTGTCGACCTCGGTGTCGTACCCGTCCGCCATGCTCATGATCAGGTCGTGCACGCCCACGGCCCGCGCGGCCGCCTCGATCTCGTCGGGCGCGGCCCCCGGCCTGCCGAGCGCGATGTTCGCACCGATGGAGCCGGAGAAGAGATAGGCCTCCTGGGTCACCATGACCACCGCCCGGCGCAGGTCGGTCGGCTCGATCGTGCGCAGGTCCAGGTCGTCGAGCCGCACCGCCCCCGCCCGCACGTCGTAGAACCGCGCCAGCAGCTTCGCGACGGTCGACTTGCCGGCGCCCGTCTCCCCCACGAGCGCGACCGACTGGCCGGCCGGGATGTGCAGGTCCAGCCGGGGCAGCACGGTCGGACCGGTGCCGTACCCGAACTCCACCCCGTCGAACCGGACGTCGCCGCGGGGCGCCGCCAGACGCACCGGCTTGGTGGGTTCCGGCACGCTCGGCTCCTCCGCGAGCAGGTCGGCGAGCTTCTCGAGCGCCGCCGTCGCGGACTGGAAGGAGTTGTAGAACATGCCGATCTGCGCGAGCGGCAGGAAGAACCGGCGCGCGTAGAGGACGGACGCGACGAGCACCCCGACCTCGAGGCTGCCGTCGACCGCGCGCAGCCCGCCGACGAGCAGGACGGCAGCCACCGTGACGTTGCCGATGAGCACCAGGCCGGTGTCGAACACGCCGTTGAGCCGGATCGCCTCGGCCGTCGTGCCGCGATAGGTCTCGGCCAGCTCGCCGTAGACGCCCTCGACCTCGCGCTCGCGCCGGAACGCCTGGACCGCGCGGATGCCGGTCATCGTCTCGACGAACCGCACGATCAGGCGCGCCACCGCCGTGCGGTTCTTGCGGTACTGCACCTGCGACCGCACCTGGAACCACCGCGTGAGCAGCACGCCGGGCACGACCGCGACAAGGAGCACGAGGCCGCTGCGCCAGTCGAGCAGCACCAGCGAGACGGCCGTCAGGATCATGGCCAGGACGCCTGTGGCGAGCGTGGTCACCCCGCCGTCGAGCAGCTCGCGCAGCGCCTCCACGTCGGACGTCTGTCGCGAGATGATCCGCCCGGACGTGTACTGCTCGTGGAACTCGAGGCTCAGGCGCTGCGTGTGCCGGAAGACCCGGCGTCGCAGGTCCAGGAGCATCGTCTGGCTGACCCGGGCGGACGCGCGCACCGTCGCCGCGACCAGCAGGCCGCCGAGCAGCGCGGCCACGAGGTAGGCCGACGACGCCAGCACGAGCGGTCGGGCGTCGCCGTCCCGCATCGCGGGCAGCGCGTGGTCGATGCCGTAGGCGACCAGGACCGGGCCCGCGACCGCGGCCAGCTGCGAGCCGACGACGAGCGCAGCAGTCCACCAGGCCGCCCCGGAGACCGGATGGACCAGCGACGACAGGAGGGCGAGCGAACGCTTGCGCAGCCGTCGGGACTCGACGCGCGTGGGGGCGTCGTCGCGGGACTCGGCGTCGCTCACGAGCTCACCTCCTGCACGTCGCGCTCGGACAACGCGGTCAGGACGTAGCGGTAGTGCGGATGCGTCGCGAGCAGCTCTGCGTGCCGGCCGACCCCGGTGATCCGGCCCTCCTCGAGCACCGCGACCCGGTCGGCGAGCGCGACGGTCGAGGGCCGGTGCGCGACGACGAGCGTCGTCGTGCCGGTGAGCATCGCCCGCAGCCGCGCGGTCACCGCCGCCTCCGTCGTGACGTCGAGCGCCGAGAGCGGGTCGTCCAGGACGAGGACGCGGGGTCGCACCGCGATCGCGCGCGCCAGGGCGATGCGCTGCCGCTGACCGCCCGACAGGCTGAGCCCCTCCTCGCCGATGACCGTGTCCAGCCCGTCGGGCAGCCCGTACGCGAAGCCGGCGCGCGCGACCTCGAGCGCCTCGTCGACGAGCGCGTCCGCGGCCGGGCCGGTGAGGTCGGTGCCGAGCAGGACGTTCTCGCGCACCGACGCGGAGAAGAGGATCGGGTCCTCGAACGCGACCGAGACCGCACGGCGCAGGTCCTCCCGCGTGAGGTCACGGACGTCGACGCCGTCGATCCGCACGGTCCCGTCGGTCACGTCGTAGAGCCGCGGCACCAGCTGCAGCAGGGTCGTCTTGCCGCTGCCGGTCAGGCCGACGAGCGCCATCGTCTCGCCCGGCTCGAGGCGCAGGTCGACGCCCTCCAGCACGGCGGGGCTCGTCGCCCCGGGATGCGCGAACCCGACCCCGACCAGCTCCACCACGGACCCGGCACCGCTCGCGGGCGGGAGCGACGCGGGCCGGGCCGGGTCCTGGACGGTGGGGGCCGTGTCCATCACCTGCATGTACCGGTCGGTCGCCGCGCGGGCGTCGAGCGTCATCGCGAGAAGCATGCCGAGCCGCTCGACGGGGTTGTTCACCACGGCCGCGGTCGCGAAGAACGCGACCAGCGCACCGACGCTCAGCCGCCCGTCCGCGGCCAGCGTCACCCCGATCGCGAGCGAGATCGCCAGCACCGCCTCCGGGATGGCCCCCAGGGCGAACGACACCCGGGACAGCGTCCGGGCCTTGTGCACCTCGGTCGTGCGCAGCTCGTCGGCCTGCCGGGCGAAGTCGTCGAGGGCGTCCTGCCCCCGGCCGAACGCCTTGAGCACGCGGATGCCGTGGACCGACTCCTCGACCGTCGTGGCGAGGTCGCCCGCCTGGTCGCGCGCGAGCCGGGCGACCGCCTTGTAGTCCTCGCGGAACCGGAACCCGAGCCAGATCATCGGCACCGCGCCCGCGAGGTAGACCAGACCGAGCACCGGGCTCGTCCAGATCATCAGCCCGACGCCGACGAGCACCGTGGTCGCGCTGACCAGGAGCATGACGAGGCCGAAGACGGTCCAGCGCCGGATCGTCGACAGGTCCGACATGATCCGGGACAGCAGCTGGCCCCCGGGCCACCGGTCGTGGAACTCGACCGGCAGGTCGAGCAGGTGCCGGAACAGGTCGGTGCGCATGTCCCGCTCGACACCCGTCCCGGGCGTGAGGATCAGGGCGCGGCGGCACCAGACGAGGAACGCCTCGAGGATGCCGAGCGCCAGGACGACCAGGGCGCCGAGCACCACGCCGCGCGCCGAGCCGTTGGTGAGCAGCGGCCCGTTGACGATCACCCGCAGGACCTGCGGGACGGCGAGCGCCAGCAGGCTCGCGCCGAGGGCCGTCAGGCCGCCGAGCGCGATGCGCGGGAGCGCGGGCCGCGCCCAACGACGCAGCTGGAGCAGTACTCGTGTGGTCGAGGGCGGTCGGGCGGATGTTGCGTCAGGCACCCGTTCACCCTACGTAGCCGGTCGGACATCCACGTCCCGGATTCCGCGCCGCGGACCGACGCAGCCCCTCGGCGCGGGGCTGCGTCGTGCTCAGGCGGTGGTGCGGGCGATCTTGGTGTTGCTGGCCTGCGCGACCGGCCGGACCACGAGGAGGTCGATGTTCACGTGGGCGGGGCGGGACAGGGTCCACGCGATCGCGTCCGCGACGTCGTCGGCGACGAGCGGCTGGTAGCCGTCGTACACCGCCGCAGCCCGTTGTGCGTCACCGTCGAAGCGGACCAGCGCGAACTCGTCGGTCGCGACCGCACCGGGCGCGATCTCCAGCACGCGGATCGGCTCGCCGACGATCTCCCAGCGCAGCGTCGTCGCGAGCATCCGCTCGGCGGCCTTGGCGCCGGTGTACCCCGCGCCACCCTCGTACGCGCCGTAGGCGGCGGTCGAGGTCACGACGACCACGTCTCCCCCGCCGTCGGCGCGCAGCTGCGGCAGCACGGCCTGCGTCACGCGCAGCGTGCCGAGCACGTTGAGCTCGTACATCCGCCGCCACTGGTCCAGGTCGGCCTTCTCGACGGGGTCGAGGCCGAACGCCCCGCCCGCGTTGTTGACGACGGCGTCGAGCGGTCCGCCGGAGGCGACGAACTCCGCCAGCCGCGCGACGTCCGCGTCGTCGGTCACGTCCGCCACGAACGTCTCCGCACCGG
Source organism: Cellulomonas sp. P4_A2 (assembly GCF_056402515.1). NCBI lineage: Bacteria > Bacillati > Actinomycetota > Actinomycetes > Micrococcales > Cellulomonadaceae > Cellulomonas > Cellulomonas sp. P4_A2. The sequence goes on along the minus strand of NZ_JBFUHG010000006.1, from coordinate 139,398 downwards.
TCTCCTGCGCGAGCGCCTCCAGCCGGTCGGCCCGGCGGGCTGTCGCGACGACGTCCCAGCCCTCCGCCCGCAGCCGGCGGACCGTCGCGGCGCCGATCCCGGACGACGCGCCCGTCACCAGGGCGCGACGGATCGTTCTGGGCAACATGTGGTGGTGCTCCTCGGGTCGTGGTGGAACTAGACGGACGCGGCGACCTCGTCGAGCGCCTCTTCGAGCAGGCCCAGCCCCGTGGCCGCCTCCTGCGCCGTGACGACGCACGGCGGCACGACGTGCACGCGGTTGTCGGCCAGGAACGGGAGCAGGCCGCGGGACAGGGCGGCGGCCTTGACCTTGCCCATCACCGCCGGCTCGACGGGCTGGTGGGTGTCCTTGTCGCGCACGAGCTCGATGGCCCAGAACACCCCGAGGCCGCGCACCTCGCCGACCAGCGGGTTGCGCTGTGCGAGCGCCGTCAGGCCGGGTCCCAGGACGTCGGCACCGATCGCGGCCGCGTGCTCGACGATGCCCTCGTCGGCCATCGCGTCCAGGGTCGCGACGATGGATGCCATGGCGAGCGGGTGGCCCGAGTAGGTCAGGCCGCCGGGGAACACCGCGTCGTCGAACGTCTTGGCGATCGGGTCGCTGATGATCACGCCGCCCGCCGGCACGTAGCCCGAGTTCACGCCCTTGGCGAAGGTGATGAGGTCGGGGCGCACGTCGAACGCGTCGAACGCGAACCAGTTGCCGGTCCGCCCGAACCCGCACATGACCTCGTCGAGGATCAGCAGGATCCCGTACCGGTCCGCGATCGCGCGCACGCCGGCCAGGTACCCGGGCGGGGGCACGAGGACGCCGGCCGTGCCGGGGATCGTCTCCAGCAGGATCGCCGCGACGGACGCCGGACCCTCCGCCTGGATCACGCGCTCGAGGTGGTGCAGCGCGCGCTCCGACTCCTGCTCGGGCGTCGTCGCCCAGAACTCCGAGCGGTACAGGAACGGCCCGAAGTGGTGCACGTGCCCGCGCGCGAACTCGTTGGGCACGCGCCGCCAGTCGCCTGTCGCGACGACGGCCGCGCCGGTGTTGCCGTGGTACGAGCGGTAGGCCGAGACGACCTTGTCGCGGCCGGTGTGCAGGCGGGCCATGCGGATCGCGTTCTCGTTGGCGTCGGCGCCGCCGTTGGTGAAGAAGACGCTCGAGAAGCCCGCGGGTGCGTGGGACAGGATGCGCTCCGCGGCCTGCCCGCGCGTCAGGTTGGCCGTGGCCGGCGCGATCGTCGTGAGCGTGGCGGCCTGCTCCTGGATCGCCGCGACGACGCGCGGGTGCTGGTGGCCGATGTTCACGTTGACCAGCTGGCTCGAGAAGTCGAGGTAGCGCCGGCCGTCGTGGTCCCAGACCGTCGAGCCGAGACCGCCCGCGATCACCAGCGGGTCCAGGTGCGCCTGCGCGGACCACGAGTGGAACACGTGGTCGCGGTCGAGCCGGAGCGCCGTGGCGCCGTCCTGCGAGGTCATCTTCGTCGCGCTCCTTCGTCGTGCCGCGGCCTGCCGCGGGCGGTGACCCCGTGAGGCCACCGCCCGCGATCCTGCCCTACGTGCCGGTCTACTTGCCTCCGGCCTCCAGTGTGACGTCGATCGGGGCGAAGTCCGCACCGGTCACGTCCACACCCTCGTCCTTCAGCGCTGCGAGGGCCTTCTCGACGTACTCGTTGGTGTACGAGTCCTCGCTCGGTTCCGTGGTGATGACGGTCGCGCCCTGGTCGTTCTTGGTGTGCAGGGCGATGTCGACGGTCTGGTCCCACGCGGCCTTGTCGATCATGCCGATGCCGTCCGGCGACGGCCAGATCAGCTTGTTGATCTCGTTGGTCTGCCACAGCTGGTGGCTGTTGCCCAGCTGCGAGCCCTGGGCAACGACGATGTCACGCGCCTTCTCGGGGTTGTCCCGCGCGAAGATCCAGCCCTTGAGGCTGGCCTTGATGAACTTCTCGGTCGTCGCCTGGTACTCCTCGTCGGACGCGAGCTTCTCCGAGTTCGCCCAGATGGCGTCCTGGAGCATCGACGTGCCCTCGTCGTTCCAGTTGATCGTGTTGAAGTCGTCGGCCGTGTAGAGCTCGCCCGTCGCGGGGTTCGTCGACTCCAGGAGCTGGGCGTACTCGTTGTAGGTCATGGCCTGGGCCGCGTCGATCTCGTTGCCGAGCAGCGCGTTCATGTCGAACTGCTGCTGCACCAGCGTCACGTCGGTGGCCGGGTCGAGGTCCGCCTTCGTCATGCCGGCGAAGAGCTCGAACTCGTTGCCGTAGCCCCAGTTGCCCACCTTCTTGCCGGCGAGGTCCGCCGCGGTGGTGATGTCCTCGTCCTTGAACGAGACCTGGAGCGTGCCGGACTTCTGGAAGATCTGGGCGACGTCGGTGATCTCGGCGCCCTGCTCGCGCGAGGCCAGCGCCTTGGGCACCCACGCGATCGCGTAGTCGACCGAACCGTCGGCGAGGACGGACTGCGGCACGATGTCGACGCCGCCCTCGATGATCTGCACGTCGAGGCCCTCGTCGACGTAGTAGCCCTGGTCGAGCGCCGCGTAGTAGCCCGCGAACTGGGCCTGGGTGAACCACTGCAGCTGCAGCTTGACCGGCGTGAGCGGGTCGACCGACATGGCCGGGCCGTCCGTGGGGGCGTCGGCGGAGTCGTCACTGCTGCCGCACCCGGACAGAGCCAGCGCTGCCGCGGCCCCCAACGCCGCCACGCTCCACGCCGTACGTCTGGTGTGTCTCATCGTCATCCCTTTCGTTGGCTGCCTCGGACCGCTTCTGGATCGGCCGGCCTGGCCTCGCTGACAGGCGGGACGTGCGTGGGGCTCTGCTCGTTGGCCCCTGGCGGGGGAGCTCAGCCCCCGGTGCGACGAGCCGCCGCGCGTTCGAGCGCGAGGGTCGCCAGGTAGAAGACGAGCCCGAGCACGATCGCCCCGAGCACGAAGGCCCACGCGCGGGCGTAGGCACTGTTGGACGCGGCCGACGTGATGCGCGAGCCGAGCCCGTTCTGCAGGCCGCCGAAGTACTCGGCGACGACCGCCGCGATGACACCGGTCGACGACGCGATGCGCAGACCCGTGAAGAAGTAGGGCAGCGCGCCGGGGATGGTCACGGTGCGCGTGATCTGGCGAGGCGTCGCGGCGTAGGCCCGCAGCAGGTCGCGGTGCACAGGCTGCACCTGGCGCAGGCCGCGCAGGGTGTTGACGAAGATCGGCGCGAACACCACGACCGCCACGACGAGCCGGCGCGGTGTGGTCGAGGTGGTGCCGAACATGGTGTTCAGCGCCGGCGCGAGCGCGACGATCGGCATGACCGAGACCGCCGCCGCGGTGGGCGACATGAGCGTGTCGACCATCCGGCTGCGGGCCGCGACGATCGCCGCGAGGACGGCCGCCGTCCCGCCGACGAGGAGTCCGACGAGCACGTTCAGCCCGGTGGCGAGGGCGGCCGACCACACGAGCGGGACCACCTGCCGGAGCTGGTCGACGATCGCCGTCGGGCTCGGCAGCAGATAGGGCTTGATCCCCGTCACGACGACGAGCGCCTGCCAGAGCGCGAGCGCGAGCAGCCCGAGGAGCACGGGCGCGAGCCAGCGGACCGTCGAGCGACGGCGGGCGCTGCTCGTCGGGGTGGTCATCGCAGGTCCACCCCCGCGGCCGGGATCGCGCCCGAACCGTGCAGCGCCTCGCGCACCGCCGTGACGGCGGCGAAGAACGAGGTGTCCTCGCGCAGCCCCTCGGTGCGTTCGTCGGCGAGCGTCACGGGGACGACGGCCGTGATCCGGCCGGGCCGTGGCGACATGACCACCACCCGCTGCGACAGGAACACCGCCTCGGGGATCGAGTGCGTGACGAAGACGACCGCGGCGCCGCTCTCGCCGCAGATCCGCACGAGCTCGGTCTGCATCCGCTCCCGCGTCATCTCGTCGAGCGCGCCGAAGGGCTCGTCCATGAGCAGCAGGTTTGGCCGCTCGGCCAGCGACCGGGCGATGGCGACGCGCTGCTGCATGCCGCCCGAGAGCTGGTGCGGGAAGTGCCCGGCGAACTCGTCGAGACCGACGAGGGCCAGGAGCTCGGCCGCCCGCGCCGCCCGCTCCTTCTTGCCCACGCCGTGCAGCTCCAGGGGCAGCTCGACGTTGCCCGTCACGTCCCGCCAGGGCAGCAGCCCGGCCTGCTGGAACGCGATGCCGTAGTCCTGCGCCTCGCGGGCCGCCTGCGCGGTCTTGCCGAACACGCTCAGCTCGCCCGTCGTCGGCTGGTCCAGGTCGCCGATCAGCCGCAGGAGAGTCGACTTGCCGCAGCCCGACGGTCCGATGAGCGAGACGAACTCCCCCGCGTCGACGGTCAGGTCGATGCCGTCGAGCGCGACGACCTCACCCGCGCGGGACGCGAACGTCTTGCCGATCCCCCGGGCGACGACTGCGGGCGCGTTCATGAGACCTCCGCGTGACGGTAACGACCGAGCCCGAGCCCGAGCAGCGAGACGAGCCCGGCGGCGAGCAGGCCGAGGACCGCGGCGCCGGCGATCGCGCCCCAGGGCTTGGCCGGGTCGCCGCTCGCCGACTGGGCGTAGCTGATGATCATGCGGCCGATGCCGCCCTTGGTCCCGGTGGACACCTCCGCGACGATCGCCCCGACCACCGCCGTGGCGGCTCCCAGGCGCAGCGCGGGGAGCAGGTACGGGACGCTCGCGGGGATCCGCAGGCTGCGCATCGTGCCGGTCCACCCTGCGGCGAGCGAGCGGAAGAGCTCGACCTGCGCGGCCGGCGGCGACTGCAGGCCGCGCAGCGCACCGACCGCGACCGGGAAGAACGCCAGGTAGGACGCGATGAGCGCGACCGACATCCAGCGCTGCCACTCGAACGAACCGACGTGGATCTTGCCGCCCCATCCCACGACGAGCGGCGCGAGCGCGATGAGCGGGACCGTCTGGCTGAGCACGACCCAGGGCAGCAGCGCCGACTCCGCGACCATCCAGCGCTGCATGAGAGCCGCGATCAGGAAGCCGCCGACCGACCCGAGCACCCAGCCCGCGAGCGCGACCCGGAACGTGAACCAGCACGCCTGGAACATCGCGCTGAGCACCGTGGGCGATCCGACCGCGGAGGTCTCGGGCTCGAGCATGCGCTGCACGATCGTCCACACGTGCGGCATCGCGACGTCGTCGGTCCGCGGCAGCACGCTCGCGCCGAGGAGGTGCCCGCCGGTGTCCGGCACGACGGCCTTGACCAGCTCCCACAGGACGGCCAGCAGGACGACCGCGAGCAGTCCGACGGCGATCCGTCGGCCGACGCCCCTGGAGGCACGCGGAGGCGCGGCCGGTGTCCCGACCGGCGCGCTGGTGCTCGTCGCGAGGTCGGTCATCCGGTGGCGACGACCGACGTCGCCATGCCCGGGATGACGTGCTCCCCGTACTGCCGGAGCGTCTCCTCCTTGTTGTCGTGCTGGAGGTAGCCCGCGAACTGGGTGACGCCCAGCGCACGCAGGGCCTCGAGCTTCTCGACGTGCTCGGCGGCGGACCCGAGGATGCAGAACCGCTCGACGATCTCGTCGGGAACGAACGCGGCGTGCGTGTTCCCGGCCCGGCCGTGCTCGTTGTAGTCGTAGCCATCGCGGCCAGCGATGTAGTCGGTCAGCGCCTTGGGGATCGTGGAGTCGGTGCCGTACCGGGCCACGATGTCGGCGACGTGGTTGCCGACCATCCCGCCGAACCAGCGGCACTGCTCCCGCATGTGCTCTCGGTCGTCCCCGACGTACATGGGCGCGGCGATGCAGAACTGGATCGCGTCCGGGTCCCGGCCCGCCTGCTCGGCGGCGTCCCGGACCACCTTGATCGTCCAGGCGGCGATGTCGGGGTCGGCCAGCTGCAGGATGAACCCGTCGCCCACCTCGCCGGTGAGCTTCAGCGCGAGCGGACCGTACGCGGCGACCCAGATGTCGAGCGCCGATCCCTTGGACCACGGGAACTGGACCTTGGCGTCGTTCACCTCGACCGCCCGGCTGTTGGCCAGCTCGCGGATGACGTGGATCGAGTCGCGCAGGGTGGCCAGGTTCGACGGTCGCCCGTGCAGCGTCCGGACCGCCGAGTCGCCCCGGCCGATCCCGCAGATGGTCCGGTTGCCGTACATCTCGTTGAGCGTCGCGAACAGGGACGCGATGACCGTCCAGTCGCGCGTCGCCGGGTTGGTGACCATCGGCCCGACCATGACCTTGCGGGTGGCCGCGAGGATCGCCGAGTAGATGACGAACGGTTCCTGCCACAGGAGGTGCGAGTCGAACGTCCACACGTGGCTGAACCCGTACGTCTCCGCCTGGCGGGCGAGCTCGACCGTGCGCGAGGCCGGCGGGTTCGTCTGCAGCACGACACCGAAGTCCATCTGGGTCTCCCTACAGCAGGTACTGCGTGAGGCCGCGCGGCACGTACTGCCCGTGGCCGGGACGGCCGCGGTAGCCCGTCTCGTCCACCACCACCGACCCGCGGGACACGACGACGTCCACGTGCCCGTCGATCTCGTACCCCTCCCACGCGGAGTGGTCCATGTTCATGTGGTGCGTCTTGCCGACCCCGATCGACGTGTGGCCGTTCGGGTCGTAGACCACGATGTCGGCGTCGGCCCTCGGCGCGACGACACCCTTCTTGCCGTAGAGCCCGAACATCCGGGCCGGCGTGGTCGACGTCAGCTCGACCCAGCGCTCGAGCGTGATCTCGCCCGTGACGACCCCCTGGTACATGAGGTCCATCCGGTGCTCGATCGAGCCGATCCCGTTGGGGATGGCCCGGAAGTCGCCCACGCCCAGGTCCTTCTGGCCCTTCATGCAGAACGGGCAGTGGTCGGTGGACACCATCTGCAGGTCGTTGGTGCGCAGCGCCTGCCACATGTGCCGCTGGTGCCCCTCGGCCCGCGAGCGCAGCGGCGTCGAGCAGACCCACTTGGCCCCCTCGAAGCCCGGCGCGCCCAGCTGTTCCTCCAGCGAGAGGTAGAGGTACTGCGGGCACGTCTCGCCGAACACGTTCTTGCCGTTGTCGCGCGCCCACGCCAGCTGCGCGACCGCCTGCTTGGCGCTCACGTGCACGACGTACAGCGGGGCGTTGGTGACGTCGGCCAGCATGATCGCGCGGTGTGTGGCCTCCTCCTCGAGCTGCCAGGCCCGGGCGATGCCGTGGTAGTACGGGTCGGTCTTGCCGGCCTCGACCAGCTGCGCGGCCAGCACGTCGATGGCCGGTCCGTTCTCCGCGTGCATCATGGTGAGCAGCCCGAGGTCGGCGGCCTTCTGCATCGCGCGCAGGATCTGCGCGTCGTCGGAGTAGAAGACCCCTGGGTACGCCATGAACAGCTTGTAGCTGGTGATCCCCTCCGCCACCAGGCCCTCCATGGCCTTGAGCGCGTCGTCGTCGACCCCGCCGATGATCTGGTGGAAGCCGTAGTCGATGGCGCAGTTCCCGGCCGCCTTCTCGTGCCAGGCGGCCAGCCCGTCCATGACGCGCTCGCCCGTGCGCTGGACGGCGAAGTCGATGATCGTCGTCGTCCCGCCCCAGGCGGCCGCCCTCGTGCCGGTCTCGAACGTGTCGCTCGCGTTGGTGCCGCCGAACGGCAGCTCCATGTGCGTGTGCGCGTCGATGCCGCCCGGGATGACGTACTTGCCCGTCGCGTCGATCACCTGGTCGACGTTCGCCGCCAGGTCGAAGCCCAGCAGCGTCGAGCCCGGGCTGAGCACCGCCGCGACCGTCTCGCCGTCGATCAGCACGTCCGCCGGTGTGCGCCCCGTCGCGCTGACCAGGGTGCCGCCCGTGATGAGCGTCTTCATCTCTGCATCCCCTTCGTCACGGCGCCACGATCGGGCCGTACGCCTCCGGCCGGCGGTCGCGGAAGAACTGCCACCGCTCGCGCACGATCCGCACCTGCTCCAGGTCGAGGTCGCGGATCAGGAGCTGGTTCTCGCTGGACGACCCGACCTCGCCCACGTAGTTGCCGTCAGGTCCCACGGCGTACGACGAGCCGTAGAAGTTCACGGCCTCGTCGCCGTACTCGTTGTCCTCCAGACCCACGCGGTTGTTCGCGACGACGAAGTACCCGTTGGCCACGGCTGCGGCGGGCTGCTCGATCTCCCAGAGCTTGTTGGAGATGCCGGGGGCGGTCGCGTTCGGGTTGAACACGATCTCCGCGCCGTTCAGCGCGAGCACCCGCCAGCCCTCCGGGAAGTGCCGGTCGTAGCAGATGTTCACGGCGATCTTGCCGACCGCGGTCTCGAACACCGGGTACCCGAGGTTGCCCGGGCGGAAGTAGAACTTCTCCCAGAACTTCGGGAGGTTCGGGATGTGGTGCTTGCGGTACTTGCCGAGGTAGGTGCCGTCCGCGTCGATCACCGCGGCGGTGTTGTAGAGCACGCCGGGCTGCTCCTCCTCGTACACCGGGAGCACGATGACGATGCCGAGCTCCTTGGCCAGCGCGGCGAAGCGCTCGGTCGTCGGCCCCGGGACGGTCTCGGCGTAGCTGTAGTAGGCGGTGTCCTGCGTGATCCCGAAGTACGGGCCGTAGAACAGCTCCTGGAACGCGATCACCTGCGCGCCCTGCGACGCGGCCTCGCGCGTCCAGGATTCGTGCAGGGCGGTCATCGACTCTCTGTCGCCCGTCCAGGTGGCCTGCGTGAACGCGACGCGCACGACTGTCATGGAGTGCCTCCGGTCTTCGTCCGCCGACGGCAGACCCCGGTCTCGGACGCCGGGGCGCCCTCGCCTGGAATGTGACTGTCGGGGTTGAACATTTCTGTGGCGTTACCGCGAGTTTCTTCCGCGCGAACGTCTGTGTCGAGCGTGTAAACATCTTGGCCGACGGACGAATCGGACGCCCGTGGGCGGTCCGGAGGCCCCTCGCACGCGCATCAGGGCGGGCATCCTGACCCGCATGGATCTCGCCGCGCATGTCGACGACCGTAGCCCTCGGGGCATCGCGGCGACCGTGGCGCGGCTGGTCCGGGGCGGTGACCTGCGGCCCGGCGACCGGCTGCCCACCGTCCGCGTCCTGTCCGCCGAGCTGGGCGTGAGCCCCGCGACCGTCAGCGGCGCCTGGCAGGCGCTGGCCGCCGTCGGCATCGTGACGTCGCGCGGGCGCGCCGGGACCGTCGTCCTGCCGCCTCCCGCCAGCTGGCTCCCGCCGCGCTACCGGGACCTGGCCGGCGGGGCGCCGGCGCGGCTCGACCTGTCCAGCGGCACGCCCGACCCGGACCTCCTGCCGCACATCGGCCCGGCCCTCGCGCGGGTGGCCGTGCAGATGCCGTCCGCCGACACGGGCGCCTACCTCTCCTCCCCCGTCGTCCCCGCCCTCGAGGTACTGCTGCGCGAGTCCTGGCCCTTCGCACCGCAACGGATCACGGTCGTCGACGGCGCCCTCGACGCGATCAGCCGCACTCTCGAGCAGGTCGCGGGGTACGGCTCGCGGGTGGCCGTCGAGAACCCCGGCTTCCCGCCGCTGTTCGACCTCCTCGACCAGCTCGGCCTGCAGCGGGTCCCCGTCACCCTCGACCGGCAGGGCATGCGTCCCGACGAGCTGCGCGACGCGCTGGAGAGCGGCACCCGCGTCGTCATCCTGCAGCCCCGCGCCCAGAACCCGACGGCCGTGAGCATGACGAGCACCCGCGCCCGCGAGCTCGCCGGCATCCTGCGCCGGCACGACGCCCTCGTCGTCGAGGACGACGCCTCCGGCGAGATCGCGTCGGCCCGCGACGTCAGCCTCGGCGCCTTCCTGCCCGACCGCGTGGTGCACGTCCGGTCCTACTCCAAGTCGCACGGCCCCGACCTGCGCATCGCCGCGGTCGGCGGGCCGGCCAGCGTGCTCGACGCCCTCGTCGCCCGTCGCATGCTCGGACCGGGCTGGACCAGCCGGCTGCTGCAGCACGTCCTGGTCGACCTGCTGACCGACTCGGCCGCCGTCGAGGCCGTCGCGCACGCCCGCCGCGTCTACTTCGCCCGGCGCCGAGCCCTGCGCGAGTCACTGGCCACGCACGGCGTCGTGCTCGACCCGGGCGACGGCATCAACCTCTGGCTCCCGGTCCACGACGAGCGCACCGCCCTGGTACGGCTGGAGGCCGCCGGCATCCGGGTGGCACCAGGAGCGCCCTTCTGCGCCGACACCGCCGTGGCTGACCACGTCCGGGTGACGGTTGGCCTGCTCGACCGCGAGGTGGACGACGTCGCCCGAGCGCTGGCGCTGGCGGCCGCCGGCTGACCTCAACGGGGTGCGTCCAGGTCGCGGGCCCGGCGGGTTGCGCGACCGGGCCGTGGTCGGCCTACTCTGAGCGCGGAACCCGGTCGGATCTGGCTCGGGTCGCGTCGCCTGGCATGGGCGACCGTCCGAAGGCGCGACGTGCGCCCCACCCCCCACGCGCACTCTCCAAGCATCGACCTCCGGAGCCCCATGCCCGCCACCCGGCGCGTCCTGTTCATCGCCACCACGGCCCTCGTCGCGACCCTCGCCGCGTGCTCGACGGCCGGCACCCCGGAGGCGTCCCCGACGCCGACGTCCGCCGCGTTCACGCCCGTCACGCTCGACAACTGCGGCACGCAGGTCACCGTGGACGCGCCTCCGCGCAAGGTCGTCACCATCAAGTCGACGAGCACGGAGATGCTCCTGGCGCTCGGCCTGCAGGACGTCATCGTCGGCACCGCCTTCTCCGACGGCCCGGTCCCGGACGAGTACGCCGCCGCGGCGAAGGACCTCCCCGTGATCTCCGACAAGGTGCCCGGGCAGGAGGCGCTGCTCGCGCTCGAGCCCGACTTCGTCTACGGCGGCTGGGAGTCCAACTTCTCCGACGACGGCGCGGGAGACCGCGCCGGCCTGCAGGGGCTAGGGATCGGGACGTACGTCTCCCCGGCGGCATGCAAGGAGCCGGAGTACATGCCGGACCCGCTCACGTTCGACGAGGTGGACGACGAGATCCGCGAGGTCGCCAGCATCTTCGGCGTGCAGGACCGGGCGGAGGCCCTGATCGCGACGGAGAAGGAGACGCTGGCAGCAGCCCAGAAGCCCGCCGAGAAGACCACGGCCCTCTGGTACAGCTCCGGCTCGGACACCCCGTACGTCGGCGCGGGCATCGGCGCGCCGCAGATGATGATGGACGCCGCCGGGCTGACCAACATCTTCGCGGACGTGCACGACACCTGGACGTCGGCGGGCTGGGAGAGCATCGTCGCGGCGGACCCGGACGTCATCGTCCTCGTCGACGCGAGCTGGAACACGGCCGCGTCCAAGATCAAGCTGCTGGAGAGCAACCCCGCGACGGCCCAGCTCAGCGCCGTGCGGGACCACCGCTACCTGACCATCCCGTTCGCCGCGTCCGAGGCCGGCGTCCGCAACGCCGAGGCCGTGAAGTCGCTGGACGACCAGCTGGCGGCCCTCGACACGTGAGGCAACGCGCTCCCCTGGCCCTGCTCGTCACCGTCGGCGTCCTCGCCGTCGTCGCGACGATCCTCGTCGCCGTCACCATCGGTCCGGCGAACCTCGACGTCGCCGAGGTGGCGCGCAGCATCGCCGGGCACCTCGGGCTCACGGTCACCGACGTCCCGAGGCTGCACGACGCGATCGTCTGGGACCTGCGGCTGCCTCGGGTGCTCACCGCGGCGGCGGTCGGGGCGGGGCTCGCGATGGCGGGTGCGGTGATGCAGAGCCTGACGCGCAACCCGCTCGCCGACCCGTACCTGCTGGGTCTGTCGTCGGGTGCGTCGCTCGGTGCCGTCGCGGTGCTCGTGGTCGGGGTCAGCCTCCTGCTGCCCGTCGCCGCGTTCGCGGGGGCGATCCTCGCGCTCCTGGCCACGCTGACCCTCGCCCGCACGGGCGGCACGCTCGCCCCCGGCCGCACCGTCCTGGCCGGCCTCGCCGTCTCCCAGCTCGCGGCCGCCGGCACGTCGTTCGTCATCTTCTGGACCGCGACGGGCGACTCCTACCGCGAGATCCTCAACTGGCTCCTGGGCTCGCTCGCCGGCTCGACGTGGGGAGACGTCGCGATCGCGGGCATCGCCGTCATCGCGATCGGCGCGTACCTGCTGATGAACGCCACGCGGCTGGACGCGTTCGCGTTCGGCGACACGTCCGCGGCCGCGCTCGGCATCGACGTGAACCGCACGCGCTGGACCCTGATGATCGTCGTCGCCCTGCTCACGGGCGCGATGGTGGCCGTCAGCGGGGCCATCGGGTTCGTCGGCCTGATCCTGCCGCACGCCGTCTCGTCGCTCACGGGCCCGGCGCACCGGCGCCTGCTGCCGATCTCGGCCCTGGCCGGCGCCGTCTTCCTGGTGTGGGCGGACACCGTCGCGCGCACCCTGTTCGACCCCCGCGAGCTGCCGGTCGGCATCGTGACCGCACTGATCGGCGTGCCGGTGTTCGCGTTCCTCCTCCGCCGCGGGAAGGGGTCGGCATGGACCTGACCCTCGAGGGCGTCGGCACACGGCTCGGCGGGCGCTGGGTGGTCGACGGCGTCGACGCGACTCCCCCGGCCGGCGCGCTCACCGGCCTGCTGGGTCCCAACGGCGCGGGCAAGACGACGCTCCTGCGGATGATCGCCGGCCTGATGAGCCCCGAGAAGGGCGCGGTCCTCGTCGAGGACGAGAACGTCGAGGCGATCCCCCGCAAGACGCGCGCGCGGCGGATCGCGCTCCTGGAGCAGGAGTCGACCAGCTCGGTCCCGCTCACGGTCCGCGAGGTGGTCGCGCTCGGTCGCATCCCCTACCGGACGATCTGGGGCAACGACCCGGACGACGCGGCCGTCGACCGCGCGCTGGTGAGCGCCCGCGCCGAGCACCTGGCCGAGCGCGCCTGGTGGTCGCTGTCCGGCGGCGAGCGGCAGCGCGTCCAGATCGCCCGCGCGCTGGCGCAGGAGCCCGACCTCCTGCTCCTCGACGAGCCGACGAACCACCTGGACGTCAGCGCGCAGCTCAGCCTGCTGGCCTTCGTCCGGGACCTGGGCACGACGACGGTCGCGGCGCTGCACGACCTCAACCTCGCGGCCGCGTTCTGCGAGCACGTCCTCGTGCTCAAGGACGGCCGGCTGGCGGCCGCCGGCCACCCACGCGAGGTCCTGACGCCCGCGCTCCTCCAGCACGTCTACGCCGTCGAGGCCGACGTGCTGAGCAACCCCCGGACCGGGCGACCGGTCATCGCGTTCCACGAACCGGAGCAGCCATGAAGATCACGGTCCTGTCGGGCGGCGTCGGCGGTGCGCGCTTCACGCGCGGGCTCCTGGCCCTCGTCGGCAACCAGCACCCGATCACCGTCATCGCCAACACCGGCGACGACATGTGGCTGCACGGCGTGCGCGTGTGCCCCGACCTCGACACCCTCATGTACACGCTCGGCGGCGCGGTGCACGAGGACCAGGGCTGGGGCCGACGAGGCGAGTCCAGGCGCGTGAGCGACGAGCTGGCCGGCTACGGCCTCGGCTGGGACTGGTTCACGCTCGGTGACCTCGACCTGGCCACCCATCTCGCACGCACCGAGCTGCTCCGCGACGGCCTTGCGCTCTCGCAGGTCACGGCGCGTCTGTCGGAACGCTGGCGGCCCGGCGTCACCCTTCTGCCCATGACCGACGACGAGGTCGAGACCCACGTGGTCCTCGACGACGGACGGGAGATCCACTTCGAGGAGTGGTGGGTCCGGCACCGGGCCGCGATCCCCGCCCGGAGCTTCGTGCAGACGAACCTGTCGACCTCGACCCCGGCGCCCGGCGTGCTCGAGGCGCTGACGACCGCCGACGTCGTCGTCCTGCCGCCGTCCAACCCGGTCGTGTCCGTCGGCACGATCCTCGCGATCCCCGGCATCCGCGACGCCCTCGCCGCCACCGACGCCCCCGTCGTCGGCGTCAGCCCTGTGATCGGCGGTGCGCCCGTGCGCGGCATGGCGGACGCCTGCCTCGCGGCGATCGGCGTGGAGACGACCGCCCTCGCCGTCGCCGAGCACTACGGGCGTCGCGCGGACGGCGGCATCCTCGACGCCTGGCTCGTCGACGAGGTCGACGCCCCGGCGGCGGACCGGCTCCGTGCGGCCGGCTGGACCGCGCGCGCCGTGCCGACGCTGATGACCGGCGTCTCGACGGCCGCGCGCATCGCCGCCGATGCGCTATCCCTCGTCGGCCGGCGTCCCTGATAGGACGGCGGTGGTCCGCGGCCCCACGCCGAGCCGTGCCACGGCCGACAGGTCCGCGGGCACGTCGACGTCGCGCCGGAGGGTCGAACCCGTCGGGATGTCGAGCCGGACGTGCCCGTCGGCCTCGTGCGCGGCGGCGGACCCGGGTCCGAACCGCGGCGTGAGGGCCACGAGCCCCGTGAGGAGCGTCGTGCCGGTCCCGTCGGCGTCGGCGACGAACGCGCGCGGATGCCGTTCGGCCAGGTCGAGGGCGCGCCGCAGGTCGCCGGGACGCAGCGCGGGCAGGTCGCCGAGCAGGACCGCGACCGGGCCGTCCGCGCGAGCCAGACCCGCGCGGACCGCGGCGTTGAGCCCGCCCCCGGGGTCGTCGACGACGACGGGCACCAGGGACCGGAGCTCGTCGTCGGACGTCACCACGAGCACCCGCGCCACCCCGGGCGTGGCCGCGGCCGCCTCGATCGTGTCCAGCGCCATCGCCCGGGCGAGCGCCGCCCGGTCCCCCGCGGACAGGAACCCGGCCAGGCGCGTCTTGCCCTCGGCGGCCGGCTTCACCGGCACGACGACGACCCACTCCATCTGCCAGCCTTCCGTCTCGAACCGACCCCGGGAGAGGATGCTGCCATGACGCTCTGGCTCACCGGCGACCCGACCGCCGACCAGCTCCTGACCGACGACCCGTTCGCGCTCCTGATCGGCATGCTGCTGGACCAGCAGTACCCGATGGAGGCCGCGTTCTCCGGTCCTGCCAAGATCGCCGACCGGATGGGCGGCCTCGACGTGCACCGGATCGCGGAGGCGGACCCCGCGGAGTTCGCCACCATGTGCGCCACCCCTCCGGCCGTGCACCGCTACCCCGGCTCGATGGCCGGCCGCATCCAGGGTGTCGCCGCCGCGCTCGTCGAGCAGTACGACGGCGATGTCACGCGCCTGTGGACCGACGGCGACCCGGACGGCCGCACCGTGCTGGCGCGGCTCAAGGCGCTGCCCGGCTTCGGCGACCAGAAGGCCCGCATCTTCCTGGCCCTGCTGGGCAAGCAGGTCGGCGTGCAGCCCGCCGGGTGGGCCGAGGCGGCCGGGGCGTACGGCGAGCCGGACGCCCGCCGCTCGATCGCCGACGTCACCGACCCGACGTCGATGCTCGAGGTCCGCGCCACCAAGCAGGCTGCCAAGGCCGCGGCGAAGACCGCTACGGCTGCTCCCTGAGGGCGTCCTTCCAGCCCTGCGAGTACGCCTCGGCGCTGCCCTGCGCGAACATGTCCTCCTCGCCGAGCCGCACGAGCGCCCGCGCACCGGGTCCGTCCTCGTCCGTGACCAGGTGCCCCAGACCACGTACGACCGCGAGCGGGCGCCCCTCGGCCTTGCCCTTGACCAGCTCGCCGGCGGAGGCGATCTCGTCGGCCACCGCGGCCTGCGTCATGATCAGGGGCCGGCCGAACGTGTCGACCTGACCGCGCAGGTCGTCGAGCACCACGAGCCCGGCGGCGCCGATCGCGATGTCGGTCACGCCCTGCCGCCAGGGTCGCCCGGCGGTGTCGGTGATGACAACCCCGAGCCGGACGCCGAACGCGTGCGCGAGCCCGGCGCGCAGCCGTCGCGCCGACGCGTCCGGGTCCACCGGGAGCAGCAGCACGGTCCCCTCGGGGGTGTTGCTCGCGTCGACGCCGGCCGCGGCCATGACCAGGCCGAGCCGGTTCTCGACGATCCGCGTCACGCCGGTCGAGTGCTCGCGGGTCGCGACGACGCGCACGGTCTCGTCGGTGATCGCCTGCTCGCGGTCGTCGGCGGAGACGACGCGGCCCTCCGCCTTGGAGACGACCTTGGAGGTGAGCACGAGGACGTCACCGTCCTGCGGGGGCTCGTCGCGGAGCAGGGCGGTGAGCAGGACGACGAGGTCGTCGCCGGGTGCGACCTCGGGCAGCCCGTCGGGTGCCCAGACCTGGAGCCGCGCCGTCACCGGACCAGCTTGGGCAGCACGTCCGACCCGAACGTCTCGATCCACTCGCGCTGGTTGCGCCCGACGTTGTGCAGGTAGATGCGGTCGAAGCCGAGGTCGACGTACTTCTGGATCTCGGCCCGGTGGACGTCGGGGTCCGCCGAGATGACCATGCGGCCCTCGAAGTCCTCCGGGCGCACGAGCTTGGCCATCTGCTCGAAGTCGAACGGCGAGCGGATGTCGGCCTTGGGGAACTTCATGCCGCCGTTGGGCCACTCGTGCATCGCGTGGGCCAGGGCCAGCTCGTCGGTCTCGGCCCACGACAGGTGCAGCTGGAGCACCTTGGGGAGCGTCGCCGGGTCCTTGCCCGCCTCGCGCGCGCCCTCGTCGAACTTGCCGAACAGTCCGCTGATCTTCTCCAGCGGGGCGCCCACCGTGATGAGCCCGTCGGCCAGGCGGCCCGCCCGCTTGGCGGTGACCGGCCCGGCGGTGGCGACGAGGATCTCCGGGGCGACCTCGGGCATCGTCCACAGGCGCGTCGACTCGAGCTTGTAGAACGGGCCGGCGTGCTTGACGTCCTTGCCCGCGATCGACGCCGTGAACAGCTTCTTGATGATCTCGATGGCCTCGAACATGCGGTTGATCCGCTCGGGGGCCTCGGGCCAGTAGTTCGCGACGATGTGCTCGTTGAGCGCCTCGCCGGAGCCCAGGCCGAGCCAGTGCCGGCCCGGGTACATCGCGGCCAGCGTCGCGGACGCCTGCGCGACCATGGCGGGGTGCCAGCGGAACGTCGGCGCCGTGACGCCGGGGCCGATGTCGCCTGTCGTGCGCTCGCCGAGCGCGGTCAGCACGTTCCAGACGAACGCCGCCTGCCCCTGCGCCGGGACCCACGGCTGGTAGTGGTCCGCCGCCATCACACCGGAGAACCCGTGGGCCTCCGCGTGCGCGGAGAGCTCGACGGCCTCCGTCGGGTGGAACTGCTCGAGCATGGCTGCGTACCCGACCGTGAGGCCGTTCGCGGTGACCGTGGACATTCACACTCCTGTTTCGGAACCCGAGGACGTCGCCCCCGAATCACCCTAACCACGGGACCGCGTCGATGATGCCGCAGGGCTAGAGGGAAGGCAGCGCCGCGCTGTACAGCCACGCGTGCATCAGGGAGGCGAGGGGCTTGCCGCCGACCTCCTCCGCGCAGACGAGGAACTCCTCCGTGCTGACCGTGCCGTGCCGGTAGCGGGCGGTCCACGTGCGCAGGAGGTCGAAGAACACCGCGTCGCCCAGGTGCAGACGCAGGGCGTGCAGGGTCAGCGCCCCGCGCTTGTACAGGCGGTCGTCGAACATCGCGTCCGGGCCCGGGTCGCCGATGACGAGGTCCTGCGGCAGGCCGGCCAGGCGCAGGTGCGTCGCACGTGCGTGGTACTCCGCGGAGCGCCCGCCCGACCCCTCCGACCAGAGCCACTCGGCGTAGCAGGCGAACCCCTCGTGCAGCCAGATGTCGCGCCACAGGCCCACGGTCAGGCTGTTGCCGAACCACTGGTGCGCGAGCTCGTGGGCGACCAGCCGCTCCGAGCCGCGGTCGCCGTCCATGTGGTTGGCGCCGAAGACGGACAGGCCCTGCGCCTCGAGCGGGATCTCCAGGTCGTCGTCGGTGACCACGACCGTGTACGCCGCGAACGGGTAGGGCCCGAAGAGGCGCTCGAACAGCTCGACCATCTGGGTCTGGCGACCGAGGTCGTTCACCGTCTGCACGCGCAGCCGCGGCGGGACCAACGCCTCCTCGCGCGGACCGGTCCGGATGCGCAGGTACCGGCCCACCTGGAGCGTGGCCAGGTACGGCGCCATCGGGTCCAGCTGCTCGTAGACCCACACCACGCGTCCGGCGCGTGCCGTGCGCGAGGCGAGGCGCCCGTTCGCGACGACCTCGTAGCCCGCCTCGCAGCTGATGGTGAACCGGTACGCGGCCTTGTCGGCGGGACTGTCGTGGCAGGGGAACCAGCTGGGCGCGCCGTTCGGCTGGCCCGCGACGATCACGCCGTCGGACAGCTCCTCCCAGCCGACGTCGCCCCACGGGCCGCGCAACGGCCGGGGCTGGCCGGCGTACTTCACGTCGAGCACCAGCGCGGCGCCGGCGGCGACCTCGTGCTTGAGCTTCACGACGATCCGGTGGTCATGCTGCGTCCAGCGCTCGGGCCGCGAGCCGTCGACGAGGACATGGCTCACGCGCAGCCCGCGCAGGGCCAGCGAGACGCTCCTGGTGGGCCGCGCGGCGCGGGCGTAGACCCGCGCGCGACCCTCGAGGCGGTTCGTCGTGACCCGGTAGTCGAGCTCCAGCTCGTACAGGTCGACGTCCAGGTCACCGTCGACGTGCCCCGGCAGGTACGGGTCGGGCGCCGCGAGGTCGAGGGGAGCTGTCACGCCGGCACCGGGGCGACGGGGTTGCCGGTCCAGCGCGAGCCGGCGGGGATCGAGTCGCCACGCAGGACCAGCGATGCGGGCCCCACGCTCGCGCCGTCGTCGAGCGACGCCGCCGGCAGCACCACGCCGTGCGGGCCGAGGCTCGCTCCCTGTCCCAGCACCACGGTGTCCATGCTCATCACCCGATCATGGAACAGATGCGTCTGCAGCACGCAGCCTCGATTCACCGTGGACGCGTCGCCGAGCCGCACGAGGTCCGCCTCAGGCAGCCAGTACGTCTCGCACCAGACCCCGCGACCGATCCGGGCGCCGAGCGTGCGCATCCAGACCGTGAGCGCGGGCGACCCGATCGTGGCCGGACCGAGCCACGGCACGGCGACCGACTCGAGGAAGGTGTCCGCGAGCTCGTTGCGCCAGATGAAGGAGCTCCACAGCGGGTGGTCGCCCGGCTTCAGCCTGCCGACGAGGGCCCATTTCGCGGCCGTCGCGAGCGCGCACGCCAGCGCCGCCGCCCCCAGCACGACCAGCCAGGAGACGGCCGCCGCGGCCGCGAGCCCCCACTGGTCCAGCGCGGCCTGCAGGACCAGGAGCACGAGCACGCCGAGGCCGAACGTGCAGATCACCGGCACGATCCGGCAGAGCTCGACGACCGCGCGCGCCACCCGCAGGCGGGTCGGCGGCTCGAACGTCCGCGAGTCGTCGCCCTCCCCGGCGACCCGCCGCAGCTTCGTCGGCGGCGACCCGATCCACGACGTCCCGGCGCGGGCTCCCTCGGGCGTGGCCGACAGGACCGCGACGAGCCCGCGCTTGGGCACCGCGCGGCCGGGCGCGATCATCCCCGAGTTGCCCAGGAACGCGCGCTTGCCCACCTTGCTCCGCTCGACCCGCAGCCAGCCGCGGCCCAGCTCGTAGGAGCCGATCAGGGTGTCGTCGGCAAGGAACGCCCCGTCGCCGACGCTCGTCAGCGACGGGATCATCAGGGCGGTCGACGCCTCGACGTCGCGACCGATGTCCGCGCCGAGCGCCCGCAGCCACAGCGGCGTCGCCGTGCTCGAGTAGAGCGGGAAGAGCGTGGTCCGTGCGTCGTCCATCAGCCGCTGCGTGGCCCAGACCTGCCAGCCGTGCCGGCTGCGGACCGCGTGGTACCCCTCGCGCAGCCCGACGCCGAGCAGCCGCACGGAGACCAGCGTGACCAGCAGGAGCACGAGGACCATCGTGAGGGCGCCGAGCGGCACGGCCTTCAGCGCGTCCCCGGCCGCGTCCCGCCAGCCGGCGCTGTCGCGCACGGAGAAGCCGACCACGAGCAGGCCGCACAGCGCGGCGACCACCGGCAGCGCGGCGAGCAGCGCCGCGGTGAGGCCGTAGACGGCCACCCAGCGGCGTCCGCGCGGGGCGCGCTCGGCGGGCCACTGTCCCGGCGCGGGACCGTCGAACACCGCGGGCGAACCCGTCCAGAGCTCGCCCGGGGGAACGGACTTCAGGACGGCAGAGCCGGGAGCGATCTCCGCGCCTTGGCCGATGCGCGTCCCCGGGCCGAGCGTGGAACGCGTGCCGACCGTGGCGCGCTTGTCGATCCGGATACGGCCGACCTTGAGGATGTCGCCGTCGAGCCAGTGGCCGCGCAGGTCGACCTCGGGCTCGACCGAGCAGCCGTTGCCCAGCCGGAGCATCCCGGTGACCGGCGGTGGCGTGTGCAGGTCGACGTCCTTGCCCACGGTCGCGCCGAGCGCGCGGGCGTACGCGGCGGTCCACGGCGAGCACGAGAGGTTCTCCGAGCCCGCCGCGGCCGCCCAGGACTCGGCGAACCAGATCCGCAGGTGCACGGAGCCGCCGCGGGCGTACCAGCCGGGCTTGAGGTCACGCAGCAGGCCGCGCGCGACGATCACCGTGGTCCCCATGCGGCCGAGCGGGCTGATGAGCACCAGCCAGCCGAGCGCGACCCACCACCACACACCGGCGACCACGGGCACCCACGTCGCGTTCGTCGCGGTGCGCAGGACCGCGTCCGCGGCGAGCAGCCAGGTGAGCCAGCGCAGGCCCACGAGCAGTGACAACGGCACCGCGAGCATCGTCTGGATCACCTGGGTCCGCAGCGGGGTCGGCCGCACCACGCGCTGGTCCGAGACGGTCACGGGCTCGAACTCGTCGAGGGTTCGGGCGAGGTCGCCGATCCGCGGGTTCTCGTAGACGTCCGCCACCGTGACCGTCGGGAACCGCTCGCGCAGCGCCGAGACCAGCTGCGCGGCGACGAGGCTGCCGCCGCCCGCGTCGAAGAAGTCGTCCTTGGGTCCGGCCACCGCCACCCCGAGGGCCGCCGTCCAGCGCTGCGCGACCCACCGGGCGGTGTCGGACAGGCCCGCCGCGGGCGGGGCGTCGTCGTCGGGACGTGCGAGCGGCCAGGGCAGCGCGTCGCGGTCGACCTTGCCCGATCCCCGCGTGGGGATCTGCTCGACGGGCGCGAGCAGCGGCACCAGGGCGGCCGGCAGGACACCGCGCAGCGCCTCCCGGGACGCCGCGAGGTCGATGTCGGCGCCCGGCTCCGGCACGAGGTAGCCGACGAGGACCGCGGTCCCGGCCGGTGTGCGCCGGACCGCGGCCGCGGCGCTCGCCACACCCGGCAGCGCCAGCAGCGCCGAGTCGACCTCGCCCAGCTCGATCCGTCGGCCCCCGACCTTGACCTGGTCGTCGGCCCGTCCCTGGAACAGCAGTCCCTCGGCCTCGTACCGGACCAGGTCGCCGCTGCGGTACGCGCGCTCCCAGCCGAGCGTCTCGACGCCCGCGTACTTCTCGGCGTCCTTGGCCGCGTCCAGGTACCGCGCCAGGCCGACGCCGCCGATGATCAGCTCGCCGACCTCCCCCTCAGCGACGTGCACGCCGTCGGGTCCGACGACCGCGAGGTCCCACCCGTCCAGCGCGTGCCCGATGCGGACCGGCCCCTCGCCGGTGAGCAGCGCGCCGCACGCGACGACGGTCGCCTCGGTCGGGCCGTAGGTGTTCCAGACCTCGCGCCCGTCGCCGACGAGCCGGGCCGCGAGCTCGGGCGGGCACGCCTCGCCGCCGAAGATGAGCAGCCGGACACCGGCGAGCTCCTCGGAGCGCCACAGGCCGGCCAGCGTCGGGACCGTGGAGATGACCGTGATCCGCTGCGCGACCAGCCACGGGCCGAGGTCCATGCCGGTGCGGACCAGGGCACGCGGCGCGGGGACGAGGCAGGCGCCGTGCCCCCAGGCCAGCCACATCTCCTCGCAGCTGGCGTCGAACGCGACGGACAGGCCGGCCAGCACGCGGTCGCCGGGGCCCAGCGGTTCGTCCTGCAGGAACATGCGCGCCTCGGCGTCGACGAACGCCGCAGCCGAGCGGTGCGTGACCGCGACGCCCTTGGGCGCGCCGGTCGAGCCCGACGTGAAGATGATCCAGGCGTCGTCCGTGACGCTCGGCTCGGTGGGCTTCGCCCGCGTGCGCGTCAGGATCGCCAGGTCGCCCTCGGTGAGCACCCGCGCGACGCCGGCCTCGCGGAACACCGTCGCGGCCCGCTCGTCGGGGTCGTCGACGTCGACCGGCACGTATGCGGCACCCGCGGCCATGACGCCGAGGATCGCCGTGTAGAGCTCGGCGGTGCCCGACGGGATCCGCACGCCGACGCGGTCACCCGGACCGATGCCCACCGCGGCCAGACCGGCGGCGGCGCCCCGGACGGCGTCGAACAGCTCCTGGTACGTCAGGCTCACGCTGCCGTCGTCGAGCGCCGGGCTGTCCGCGTGGGCGTCGACCGTTGCGCGCAGGACGTCGATGAGCGTCCGAGGCTCCGGGGCGAGACCTGACCGGAGGAATCCCTCGGTCGTCATCGCCACACCCCGTGTTCGTCTCTTCGCGCGTGCATGTTCCCCGATCATGGCCCCCATGACCCGGCGAACGGCGATCCTGCCATCCGTCGGTCACGTCGGCTGCGTCGTTCATCGACTGGTCACGCACCGTTCACCGGCGTCGATCCCGGGCGGGCACGGGACGCGGACCCGGGCTGTCCGCCGATCTGGGAAGATATGGCCCCATGAGCTCCGACTCCCCCCTGCGCATCACGGCCCCGCGACACGTCCCGGACAAGGTCTCCCTCGACGGGGTAGAGGTCCGCTGGGACGCCGCGTGGACCGAGCAGGGTCTGTACGCGTTCGACCGCACCGCGACGCGCGAGCAGGTGTACTCGATCGACACCCCGCCGCCGACCGTCTCGGGCTCCCTGCACGTCGGGCACGTGTTCTCCTACACGCACACGGATGTCGTCGCGCGCTTCCAGCGCATGCGCGGCCGCGAGGTGTTCTACCCGATGGGCTGGGACGACAACGGCCTGCCCACCGAGCGTCGCGTGCAGAACTACTACGGCGTGCGCTGCGACCCGTCCCTGCAGTACGAGGCCTCGTTCGAGCCGCCGTTCGACGGCGACGTCCCGAAGGGCGCCCAGCAGGTGCCGGTGAGCCGTCGCAACTTCGTCGAGCTCTGCGAGCGCCTGACGGTCGTCGACGAGCGCCAGTTCGAGGCCGTGTGGCGCCGGCTCGGCCTCTCGGTCGACTGGGGCATGACTTACCAGACGGTGTCCGCGGAGTCGCGGGCCGTCGCGCAGCAGGCGTTCCTGCGCAACCTCGCCCGCGACGAGGCCTACCAGGCCGAGGCGCCCGGCCTCTGGGACGTCACGTTCCAGACCGCGGTCGCGCAGGCCGAGCTCGAGGCCCGCGACTACCCGGGGGCGTTCCACCGCGTCGCGTTCCATCCAGTGGGCGCAGCGCAGACGTCGCCTGTTTTCATCGAGACGACGCGTCCGGAGCTCCTGCCCGCGTGCGTCGCCCTGATCGCGCACCCCGACGACGAGCGCTACCAGCACCTCTTCGGGACGACCGTGCGCTCCCCGCTGTTCGACGTCGAGCTGCCCGTGCTCGCGCACCCCGGCGCGGAGCCGGACAAGGGCGCGGGCATCGCGATGTGCTGCACCTTCGGTGACCTGACCGACGTGCAGTGGTGGCGCGAGCTGCAGCTGCCCACGCGCTCGATCATGGGACGCGACGGCCGCATCCTGCGCGAGACGCCCGAGTGGATCACCTCGTCGAAGGGGCGCGCCACCTACGAGGAGCTCGCCGGCAAGACGACGTTCTCCGCACGCGAGGCTGTCGTCGCCGGGCTGCGCACCGCGGGCGACCTCGACGGCGAGCCCGTGCCCACGCAGCGCAAGGCGAACTTCTACGAGAAGGGCGACAAGCCCCTCGAGATCGTCACCAGCCGCCAGTGGTACATCCGCAACGGGGGCCGCGACGAGACCCTGCGCGAGGCGCTGCTGGCCCGCGGCGCCGAGCTCGGCTTCAACCCGGACTTCATGCGCGTCCGCTACGAGAACTGGGTCGGCGGCCTGAACGGCGACTGGCTCGTGTCGCGGCAGCGGTTCTTCGGCGTGCCGTTCCCGGTCTGGTACGCGCTCGACGCCGACGGCGAGCCCGTCTACGAGACGCCGCTGGTGCCGACCGAGGACCAGCTCCCGGTCGACCCGTCCTCCGACGTCCCGACCGGCTACACGGCCGAGCAGCGCGGCGTGCCCGGCGGCTTCGTCGGCGACCCCGACATCATGGACACCTGGGCGACCAGCTCCCTGACCCCGCAGATCGTCGGCGGCTGGCGCACCGACCCCGACCTGTTCGCGCGCGTCTTCCCCATGGACCTGCGCCCCCAGGGCCAGGACATCATCCGCACCTGGCTGTTCTCGACGGTCGTGCGCAGCCACCTCGAGCACGGCTCGCTGCCGTGGTCGTCGGCCGCCATCAGCGGCTGGATCCTGGACCCCGACCGCAAGAAGATGTCCAAGTCCGTCGGGAACGTGGTGACCCCGTTCGGGCTGCTCGAGGAGCACGGGTCCGACGCCGTCCGGTACTGGGCCGCGTCCGCACGCCTGGGTACCGACGCCGCGTTCGAGGTCGGGCAGATGAAGATCGGCCGGCGCCTGGCGATCAAGATCCTCAACGCCTCGAAGTTCGCGCTCTCCTTCGGGGGCGCCGACGAGCCGCTGTCGCTCGACCCCGCGCTGGTGACCGCAGAGATCGACCGCGCGATGCTCGCCGGGCTCGCGGACGTCGTCGAGAAGGCCACCGCCGCCCTGGTCGCCTACGACCACACGCGGGCCCTGGAGCTCTCGGAGACGTTCTTCTGGACGTTCTGCGACGACTACCTCGAGCTGGTCAAGGACCGCGCCTACTCCGACGGCGAGGCTGCACAGTCCGCCCGGACCGCGCTGGCCATCGCGCTCGACGTGATGCTCCGCCTGTTCGCGCCGGTGCTGCCATTCGCGACCGAGGAGGTCTGGTCGTGGTGGCGCGAGGGGTCGGTGCACCGCGCCGCGTGGCCGGACGCCGCTCCCCTGCGCTCGGCCGCCGGGTCCGCCGACGCGGGCGTCGTGGCCGCTGCCGGCTCCGCCCTGGCCGCCCTGCGCAAGGTGAAGTCGGAGGCCAAGGTGTCGATGCGCACCGAGATCGCCGCCGTGACACTCTCGGTGCCCGCCGCCCTGCGCGCCGGCGTCGAGGTCGCTCTCGACGACGTCCGCTCGGCCGGCCGCGTCACGGGCACCCTCGACCTCGTCGACGGCGACGCCGAGACGGTCGTCGCGAGCAACGCCGAGCTCGTCCCCCCGACCCCGGCTCCCGCCCCGTAGCACCCACAACGTCCGAGCAGATGTGGCCTATAGCGCCCATCTGCTCGGACGTTGCTGTCTCTCACGTCTGACGTCCGAGCAGACGTGGGTTCTGGCCCACATCTGCTCGGACGTTGCGGGCTAGACGACCGTGCGGAGGCGGGCCTGGTCCGCCGACTGGGTGGGGACCGCCTCGCTCGGCGTGGAGCCGTCGGACCAGCGCAGGACGGCGCCGATGCCGTCGACGAGGTCCACCGACCCGTTCTCCGCGAACGTGAGGCCGGCGTCCTGACCGATCGCCGCCCGCACCAGGGCGACGTCCGCCGGGAGCCGGCGCGCGCCGTCGCTCACGCCGATCGCCGCGAGGTCGTCCGCCGACGACGCGAGCTGCAACGGCTCGTCACCGACCCACAGCTCCTGCTCGGACAGGCCCTGCGAGAGCGCGTCGACGTGCAGCACGAGCTCGGACACCTGCCCGCGCCGCAGCACCTCGATCACGTCGTCCAGGGCGGTCACGGCACCCTCGCCCCGACCCTGCGCCTGCCGGAACCGGTCCAGCACGGCGTCGCGACGACGGCCGCGGAACCCGCTGAGCACCTCGGCGACCCGCCCGTCGAACACGTCCTGGTTGACCCCGTCGCCCCGCGCACCGCCGAGCACGTCGACGAGCACCTCGGTGACGTGCTGCGCGACCGCCTCGCGGACCAGTCCCACGGCGCGCCCGTCGCCCGTGAGCACGACCACGTCCGGGTTCCGCTCGGACACGCGCTTGTCGAGCACGGCCGCGACCGCCTCGGCGTTGCGCTGCCACGAGTCCTCGGCCCGCGTCTGGCTGCGCCGGTCGAGCCCGCCCTCACGGGTCTTGTGCACGTCGTCGTGCCCACCCTCGACGGTCTCGACCTCCGGCCCCCCGAGGGTCCGCACGCTGCCGCCCGTGGCCCAGGTGAGGTCCGCACCGTTGCGGTCCACCTCGACGAGCAGGTAGCTGACGGTCTGGTCGGCCGCGCGGATCGCGGGGAGCAGCGCGGGCACGGGCCCGTACACGGCGTGCGCCTGTGCGGGCGGCTCGGCGAGCACCCGGTCGACGACGACCGAGTCGGCGTCCGAGACGATCACGCGGCCGTGCGGGCCGCGGACACCGGTCGGCGTGGCGACCAGGTCCCCGATCTCGTCCAGCACGCGGGCGGGCGCTCCGTCGCGCTCCAGCTGGCGTCGGACGGCCTTCCAGCGGTCGGCTGCCTCCGCCTCCCCGGCAGCGTCGGCGCGGGTCACGTCCAGGTAGACGGTCGTGAACGGCGACGGACGTCCGAGCAGGGGCTTGAGCCAGTGCAGGTCCATGGGCAGATCCTCCGGGATCGACGGCTCCCCAGCGGTCGCGGGTCCCCCCCGTACGGTCCGCCGGAGCTGACCCTGTCTACCTTCCGCCACCTGTGGTCCGTCCGCTACCCCGGGCAGCGAATCCGTCTCAGCTGCGCGTCGCGTGGTCCTGCGCGATCTCCTCGTGGTGCCGGATGACCTCCTCGACGATGAAGGCGAGGAACTTCTCGGCGAAGACGGGGTCGAGGTCGGCCTCGTGCGCGAGCTGGCGCAGGCGCGCGACCTGCTGCTCCTCGCGACCCGGGTCCGACGGCGGCATCCCCTGCGTGGCCTTGAGCACGCCGACCTGCTGCGTCGCCTTGAACCGCTCGGCGAGCAGGTAGATCAGCGCGGCGTCGATGTTGTCGATGCTGCCGCGCAGCCGGACCAGGTCCGGCGGGATCGGGGTGGGGAGGTCGCTCACGAACGCGATCCTAGGTCCCCGACGACGAGCGTCAGGCGCTCTTCTCGCGGGGCGGGCGCTTCTCGCGGGGGGTCTCGCGCGGGATCAGGGTCGGGTTCACGTTCTCCAGGACGACCGCGCGCGTGATCTCCACGCGGGCGACGTCGTCGCGGCTGGGGACCTCGAACATGACCTGCTGGAGGACCTCTTCCATGATCGCCCGCAGACCACGGGCACCCGTGCCGCGCAAGAGCGCCTGGTCGGCGATCGCGGCCACGGCCTCGTCGTCGAACTCGAGGTCGACGCCGTCGATCTGGAACATGCGCTGGTACTGCTTGACCAGCGCGTTCTTGGGCTCCGTGAGGATGCGGACGAGCGCGTCCTGGTCCAGCCGCGCGACGGCGGCGACCACGGGCAGCCGGCCGATGAACTCGGGGATCAGGCCGTACTTCTGCAGGTCCTCCGGCCGGACCTCCGAGAACAGGTCACCCTCGTCGACGGACTCCAGGAGCGGGGCGCCGAAGCCCACGACCCGCTTGCGGGCGCGGGCGGCGATGATGTCGTCGAGACCCGAGAACGCGCCCGCCACGATGAACAGCACGTTCGTGGTGTCGATCTGGATGAACTCCTGGTGCGGGTGCTTGCGGCCGCCCTGCGGAGGAACCGAGGCCGTGGTGCCCTCGATGATCTTCAGCAGCGCCTGCTGGACGCCCTCGCCGGAGACGTCGCGCGTGATCGACGGGTTCTCGCTCTTGCGCGCGATCTTGTCGATCTCGTCGATGTAGATGATGCCCGACTCGGCCTTCTTGACGTCGTAGTCAGCGGCCTGGATGAGCTTGAGCAGGATGTTCTCGACGTCCTCGCCCACGTAGCCGGCCTCGGTCAGGGCCGTGGCGTCCGCGATGGCGAACGGGACGTTGAGCATGCGGGCCAGCGTCTGCGCGAGGTACGTCTTGCCGGTGCCGGTGGGGCCCACGAGCAGGATGTTCGACTTCGCGATCTCGATCTGGTCGTCGGTGGACCGACCGGCCTCGCCCGCCTGGACGCGCTTGTAGTGGTTGTACACGGCCACCGACAGCGCTCGCTTGGCCGACTCCTGGCCGATGATGTACTGCTCGAGGAAGTCGAAGATCTCCTTGGGCTTGGGCAGCTCGACCAGCCCGACCTCGGTGGCCTCCGCCAGCTCTTCCTCGATGATCTCGTTGCAGAGCTCGATGCACTCGTCGCAGATGTAGACGCCGGGGCCTGCGATCAGCTTCTTGACCTGCTTCTGCGACTTGCCGCAGAACGAACACTTGAGGAGATCGGCTCCGTCCCCGATACGAGCCACGTCGATCCCCTTCCTCGTGTCGCCTCCGCCCGGCGGGCGATGCGTCCGTGCACAGCTGGTCGGTGCAGCAAGTCGGTGCAGCGCGACCCCGGAGGGTGCGCGTCCTCCCCCATTGCACACCACACCGGCCGGGATGTCAGCCGAACACACGGGGCGCGGTGCGCCGGGATGCGAAAACTCCCCGGATGGTCCACGGACCGGGCCGCAACGTGCCGGCCCGGTCCGTGGACGCAGTCGTCCTACTAACTACTTCGGCTGAACAGTCGTCGCGATGACACCTTTTCGGCTCTCGAGAACCTGGTCGACGATCCCGTACTCCTGCGCCTGCTGCGCCGTCAGGATCTTGTCGCGCTCGATGTCCTTGCGGACCAGCTCGATGTCGCGGCCCGTGTGGTGCGCGATCGTGAGCTCGAGCCACTCGCGCATGCGGATGAGCTCGTTGGCGTGGATCTCGATGTCCGAGGCCTGCGCGTAGCCGCCACCCTCCATCGCGGGCTGGTGGATCAGCACGCGGGCGTTGGGCAGGGCCAGGCGCTTGCCCGGCGATCCGGCGGCGAGCAGCACGGCCGCGGCCGAGGCGGCCTGCCCGAGGCAGACCGTCTGGATGTGCGGCTTGATGTACTGCATCGTGTCGTAGATCGCCGTCAGCGCGGTGAACGAGCCGCCGGGCGAGTTGATGTACAGGATGATGTCGCGGTCCGGGTCGGTGCTCTCGAGCACCAGGAGCTGGGCCATGACGTCGTCGGCAGACGCGTCGTCCACCTGCACGCCGAGGAAGATGATGCGGTCCTCGAACAGCTTGGTGTACGGGTCCTGACGCTTGAAGCCGTAGGCGGTGCGCTCCTCGAACTGCGGCAGCACGTACCGGGCCGCCGGCGACGAGGGGGCCAGCCCACCAGGGCCGGCCAGCATCCCCGCGCGGGCCATGAACTGGGACTCCATGCTCACGAGATTCTCCTCAAGATGGTGATGGCAGCGGTCTGGAGGACCGGCTCAGTTGGTCCCGCCGCCACCGGCGACCGAGTCCGCCCGCTCGACCACGTGGTCGATGAAGCCGTACTCGAGGGCCTCGGGGGCCGTGAACCAGCGGTCGCGGTCGGCGTCGCTGTTGATCTGGTCGACACTCTTGCCGGTCTGCGCGGCGGTCAGCTCGGCGAGCACCGTCTTCATGTGCAGGATCAGCTGCGCGTTGATGCGGACGTCGGTGGCGGTGCCGCCGATGCCGCCCGACGGCTGGTGCATCATCACGCGGGCGTGGGGCGTCGCGTAGCGCTTGCCCTGCGCGCCCGACGAGAGCAGGAACTGCCCCATCGAGGCGGCCATGCCCATCGCGATCGTGGCGACGTCCGGCTGGATGAACTGCATGGTGTCGTAGATCGCCATGCCCGCGGTGATCGAGCCACCCGGCGAGTTGATGTACAGCCAGATGTCCTTGTCGGGGTCCTCGGCCGCCAGCAGCAGCATCTGGGCGCAGATGGCGTTCGCGTTGTCGTCGCGCACCTCCGAGCCCAGCCAGATGATGCGCTCGCGCAGGAGTCGGTTGTAGATGGAGTCATTGAGGCCGAATGCCGGGGACTCGGCCCTGGCCAGCGTCGGCACGTGCTCGTTCACGAAGGCTCCCTCGTCTGACGGTGACATCTGTCCTGCTCGCCAGAGGACCCGGGATCGGCCCGTCCCACCTGTGCGATGCAGTGACCCTAACGCGCAGGAACACCCCTCCATGTCCCCGCCGCGAGCGTTTTCGCTGACGGCAGAGCCGCACGCCCGGTACGGGTGGGATGCACGAAGGCCCCGCACCGATCGAGCCGGTGCGGGGCCTTCGGGAGGCGTCAGGCCTTGGCGTCCTCGGTGAACGACGAGATGTCGCTGGCCGCGTCGGTGCTCGGCTGCTCGTCGCCGGCCTCCGACTCGACGTCCGCGAGGACGGCGGCCTGCTGGGCCAGCTCCTCGGCGGCGTCGTCCGCGTCCGTGCCGATGAAGTCGCTCAGGTCGACCGCGTTGCCGGCGGCGTCGGTGACCGCGACGCGACGCAGGGCGACCGCGAGGGCCTTCGAGCGCGCGACCTCGGCGACCATCATGCCGATCTGGCCCTGCTGGTCGATGGTCTGGATGAACGTGTTCGGGTCCATGCCGTACTGGCGCGACGCGCTGACCAGGTAGTCCAGCAGCTCGGGCTGGCTGACCTTGATCTCGAGCTCCTCGGCGAGCGTGTCCAGGAGGATCTGGTTGCGCAGCGCGGTGGTCGCCTGCTCGCCGACCTCGGCGCGGTGCTCGTCGTCCTCGAGACGACCCTCACCCTCGAGGTGACGGTGCACCTCGGCCTCGACGACGCCCTGCGGGATCGGGATCTCGGTGCCGGCGAGCAGCTGCTCGAGCAGCAGGTCGCGGGCCTGGACCGCCTGGTTGGAGATCTTGGTCTTCGACGCCTGCTCGCGCAGGTCCGCCGTCAGCTCGTCGAGCGTGTCGAACTCGCTCGCGAGCTGGGCGAAGTCGTCGTCGGCCTCGGGCAGCTGGCGCTCCTTGACGGTGGTCGCCGTGACGGTCACCAGGGCGGTCTCGCCCTCGTGGTCGCCGCCCGCGAGGGCCGTCTCGAACGTCGTGGTCTCGCCGGCGGACAGGCCGGTCAGCGCCTCGTCGAGACCCTCGAGCATGTTGCCCGAGCCGATCTCGTAGCTGACGCCGCTGACCTGGTCGACCTCCTCGTCACCGATCTTGGCGACGAGGTCCAGGACGACGAAGTCCTTCTCGGCGGCCGGGCGGTCGATGCCGACCAGCGTGCCGAAGCGCTCGCGCAGGGCGTCCAGGCGGCCGGTGATGTCCTCGTCGGAGACCTCGACGTCGTCGACCGTGATCGCGATGCCGTCGAAGGCGGGGACGGTGATCTCGGGGCGGACCTCGACCTCGGCGGTGAAGTGCAGCTCGCCCTCCTCGCCGGACGGCGTGCCGGGGATCTGGGTGACCTCGACCTCGGGCTGGCCGAGCGGGCGCAGCTTGTTCTCGCGGACGGCCTCGGCGTAGAAGCCGGACAGACCCTCGTTGATCGCGTGCTCGAGGACGGCGGGACGGCCGACGCGCTGGTCGATGATGCGCGGCGGGACCTTGCCCTTGCGGAAGCCGGGAACGGTGACGTCCTGCGCGATGTGCTCGTAGGCGTGCGCGATGCTCGGCTTGAGCTCGTCGTACGTCACCTCGACGGTCAGCTTGACCTTTGTCGGGTCCAGGGTCTCGACGGCGCTCTTCACTTCGATGGTCTCCAACTGATCGGGTCCGGCGCCGGTGACTCCGGCGTTCTCCGTGGATCTCTGAGCGGATTCTGCGTGCTCAAGCTCACGACTGCCGCGCGCAGACCCGTCGGGCGCGCGCTGGCGACCCTCGATCTTACGTCACCGCGCCGGGTGGCCCAAAGCGAGCCCACGCCCGCTCGACGGCTGACGAGGACCGCGAGGACCGCGGGCCGTCGGCGCTCGGCCGCCGTCCCACCGAGCCGCGGCGCCTCGACAGAACCCTTGTCGGGATGGCGGGATTCGAACCCACGACCTTCCGCTCCCAAAGCGGACGCGCTACCAACCTGCGCCACATCCCGGCACACCCGACCAGGCCCGGAGGGCGGCTGGGTGCACGTTGCGCCCTCGCGCACCCGGTACCCTGGGTGCCGCGGTCCGGACTGATCACTCAGAGCTCTGGGTGACGGTCGGACCTGTGCGGACGTAGCTCAATGGTAGAGCCCCAGTCTTCCAAACTGGCTACGCGGGTTCGATTCCCGTCGTCCGCTCCAGTCCGTCCGTCCGGCGAGCTCTCAGCTCGCCTCGTCGCGGTTCTGGGTGAACCGCTCGAGCTGGCCTTCGTGCAGACCGGTCACGAACTCGTAGCCTGCCCTGGCCCGCGGACCGATCCGTGGGTCGTCGGGCGTGCGCCCGTCGCGCAGGGCGTGCAGGTAGGCCCGGTCCTGGTCGATCCGTGTGCGGAGCTCGGCGGCTCCAGCCACGGACCCGTGGCCGGGCACGACGACCTCGACGCCGTCCGATGCGTCCTCGAGCAGCTGCAGGGCGGCGAGGTAGTCCCCGACCGGGTCCTCGGCGAACGCGTTGAGCAAGGGGATCAGCACGTCGGAGAGCATGTCGCCGGCGACGAGCACGCCACGTTCCTCGATCAGCAGCGCCGCGTGCCCGGGGGCGTGCGCGCGATGCTCGATGACCCGGACCGCCGGGCCGTCCCACGGGATCCTTGTCGCCCCGGCGGGCAGGCCGTCGATGCGGCCGAAGACGTCGTCGACCGGCACCTGGTCCGCGATGTCCTCCGGGAGCATCCTGGCGACGAAGGCCCTCCAGTCCGGGTCGGCGAGGCGCGCCGCGATGGCGGCCGCGCAGGTGGCCGTGCCGTAGCGGGGCACGTCGCCGAACCCGGCGTGCCACAGGAGGTGGTCCCAGTGCGGGTGCGTCGAGAACCCCGCGGCGACGGGCCGTCCCAGGTCCCCGGCGATGCCGGCGAGCTCGTCGGCGAGCACTCCCGGGTCGACCAGCAGGACGCCCGCCGCCCCGTGCACCACGACGGCGTTGCTCTGCAGGAACGTGCTCTCGTGGGTGAGCACACCCTCGGCGACCTGTCGCAGCATCAGCCGACCTCGCTCTCGTCGCGGATGGCGTAGTGGCGCAGCGTCACGCCGGAGTCGAACGAGCGGTGCTCGAGCAGGTCGAGCTCGACGGGCCGGTCGTAGTCGTCGAAGAGCGGCCGACCGAAGCCGAGGATCGCGGGATGGGTGGTGAGCAGCAGCTCGTCCAGCAGGCCGGCGCGGAGCAGCTGGGTGGCCAGCGACGCCCCACCGACGCCGATCATGCCGTCGGTCTCGGCGCGCAGCACCGCGAGCTGCTCGATGGCGTCGTCGCCCCCGATGATCCGGGTGTCGTGATCGGCGCTGTGCCGGGTCCGGGAGACGAGCACCTTGGGCGTGGTGGTCCAGATCTCGCCGTACTCGCGCAGCACCTCGGGCAACGAGTCGTCGTCGCGCGCCCCCGGCCACGTCTGCTCCATCGTCTCGTAGAAGACCCGGCCGTGGACGATCATCGACGCCGCGCGTGCGAAGGCGTTCAGCTCGCGGTGCAGCTCCTCGTCGATGCGCAGCCACTCGCCCGCGCCGTCGTCGCCAGGGACCTGCTCGATCCGCAGGTCGAGGGACACGTTCATGGCGTACACGAAACGGCCCATCGTCTCCTCCTCGCATAGTGATTGCGATCTGCAACCACTATAGTGAGGCCGAAAGACGTGTCAAGGAGGGGTCGTGGAACCAGGGTCTGGCGGTCCGATCGGCGCCGCCGTCGACGTGCTCGGAGATCGCTGGTCGTTGCTCATCCTGCGCGACGTCATCTTCCGCGACCGCCGCCACTTCCGCGCGCTGCTCACCGGTTCGGCCGAGGGCATCGCGTCGAACATCCTCGCCGACCGCCTCGTGCGGCTCGTCGAGGCGGGGATCCTGACCCGTGGCACGGCCGCCCGCGGGGCGCGCGCCCGCTACAGCCTCACCGAGGCCGGCATCCAGACCCTTCCGATCCTGGACGCCCTGGGCAACTGGGGCCTCGAGTGGCGACCGGGGAGCGCCGCGCTGCAGAGCAGGCAGCAGCTCCTGCACGACGAGGGCCCGGCGTTCGTCGCCGCGCTCATGGACGAGCTCAGGGTGCGCCACCTCGATGCGCCGCCGGAGCCGCACGACGGCCCGAGCCCGCTCGAACGGCTCGAGTCCGCGGCCGCCGAGCACGACCACGCCGACTGACCCGAGAGCCCCGCGCGCGATGACAGGCTGTGCGCATGTCGGACCTGACCCTCCCCGAGCCGCGCACCGCCGACCCCGCGGACGCTCCCCCGCTGCGCTGGGGAATCCTCGCCCCTGGCCACATCGCGCAGCAGTGGGCGACCGCCCTGCGCGAGCACACCCGCCAGAGGCTCGTCGCGGTCGGGTCACGCTCGCCGGAACGGGCCGCGACGTTCGCGGCCGAGCACCGGGTGGACCTGGTGCACACGTCCTACGAGGCTCTTGTCGACGACCCCGAGGTCGACGCCGTCTACGTCGCCAGCCCGCACAGCCACCACCGCGAGCACGCGCTGCTCGCGCTGCGGGCCGGCAAGCACGTGCTCGTCGAGAAGGCCTTCACGCGCAACGCCGACGAGGCGCGCGAGCTCGTCGCGGCCGCCGGCGAGGCGGGCGTCCTGCTCATGGAGGCCATGTGGACGCGCTACCTCCCGCACACGGACGTCGTGCGCCGGGTGCTCGAGGACGGGCTCCTCGGGGACGTGCACCGGATCACCGCGGACTACGGCGTGCGCGCGGAGCAGGACCCGACGCACCGGCTGCTCGACCCGGCCCTCGCCGGCGGCGCGCTGCTCGACCTCGGCATCTACCCGCTGTCGTTCGCGTCGTCGGTCGCGCGCGCGGCCGGACTCCCGGTGCGGCCGACCAGCGTCCAGGCCGCGGGCTCCCTCACGACGACCGGGGTGGACGCGCAGGTCAGCGCCCAGATCGGCTACGGCACCGCGCAGGCGCAGCTCTTCACGTCGATCCTCACCGCCTCCGGGCACACGGCGCAGGTGTACGGGTCGCTGGGCCGGCTGGAGGTGGACGACCGGTGCTACGTCCCGGCCGGCGTCACGCTCACCGTCGGCGAGCGGTCCGGGACCTGGGACGCCAACCGCGTCCACGGGTACGGCGGCCTCGCGTTCCAGGCCGCGGCGCTCGCGACCTACGTCGCGGAAGGTCGCACGGACTCGCCGTTGCTGCCCCTCGACGAGACGGTCACGATCCTGGAGACGGCCGACGAGATCCGCCGGCAGGTCGGCGTCGTCTATCCGGGTGAGGCCCGAGTCGCGAGGGAGCCGGCACCGACCTGACACTGAGCCCATGAGCGACTGGAACAAGCAGATCATCGACGAGTTCCGTGCGAACGGCGGCGACGTCACGACGAACGGGTTCGGCAAGGGACTCGTCCTGCTGCACCACCGTGGCGCCAAGACCGGCACCGAACGCGTCAGCCCCGTGGCCGGCATCGCGCAGGCCGACGGCTCGTGGCTCGTCGCCGCCTCGAAGGGCGGAGCGCCCGACAACCCCGCGTGGTTCCACAACCTGCTCGCCCACCCCGACGTCGAGATCGAGACGCCCGACGACGGGACGCTCCAGGTGAGCGCGACGCAGCTCACCGGCGACGAGCGCGAGGCGGGCTGGGCGCAGTTCACCGCGCGGTCGGCCGGCTTCCGGTCCTACGAGCACAAGACGACGCGCACGATCCCCGTGCTGCGGCTCGCACCCCGCGACGCCTGACCCCTACTCGAACACCACGCGCCGGCCCTGGTCGCGGACCAGGACGCGGGCCTCGGCGATCATCGCGGCGGCCTGCTTGTCGGACACGCCGCGCAGGGCCGCCACGGTGGCCCGGTCCGCCTTCGCGAGCGTCACCACGTCGGTGATGCCGGAGGCGGCCAGCGCGGCGGCGCGGTGCTCGGCGATGCCGTCGATGGCCAGGATCGGGGC
This sequence comes from Cellulomonas sp. P4_A2, assembly GCF_056402515.1. Taxonomy (NCBI): domain Bacteria; kingdom Bacillati; phylum Actinomycetota; class Actinomycetes; order Micrococcales; family Cellulomonadaceae; genus Cellulomonas; species Cellulomonas sp. P4_A2. Next base: position 103,654 of record NZ_JBFUHG010000006.1, on the reverse strand, counting down.
GTCGACGCGCACGCGGCTGACGACCGCCGGACCCGAGTAGCTGGCCTGCTGCGCGAGGACCGTGACCTGCGAGGCGGGCCGGACGGCGGCGACGCGGTCGAGCACCTGGAACTGCTGCAGGCGCACCGGCTGGGCGTGCAGCGCCACCCGGCCACCGACGCGGACGCGCTCCGCGCCGCACGTCTGGCACGGGGTCACGGTGACGGGCCGGCCGGCCGGCGACACCGCCGCGACCGCCTTCGTCGCCGGCGTGTGGGAGCCGCAGGACTGGCAGTAGCAGGACTCGCCCTCGGGACCGTCGCCGCTCGGGGTGGCCGGGCACAGGCCGCCGGACGGGACCGCCACCGGCGGTGAGACCCCGGCGTCGAACGTGACCGCGACGTCGGTCATGCGGACCTCGCCGGGCGCCTGGGACGCGAAGTAGAGGCCGACGTCCGCGGGGGCGCCCATCGAGAGCGTGAGCTCGCTCAGGACGACGGCCGACCCGGCGGGCAGGACGATGCCGAGGGTCGCCTCCGTCGCGCCGGCCGGCACCGTCCCGCCGGCGGAGCGGCGGTCGAAGTCGAGCGCGTCGAGCGGGACCCGGGCGACCGGGCCCAGGACGGCACCCGCGTCGTCGGTGAACGTGAGCTCGACGGCCACGCCGGGCTCGCCGCTGACCGTCGCGGAGAGCTGCAGGTCGTAGGCGTCGCCCGGGGTCGCGGCGACGTGCTGGCTGACCGTGTCGGGGACCGCGCCGCCGTTGGAGAGCGTCACGCCCGAGCCCGTGGGCGCGGAGGTCGTGGTGGGCGACGACGGGGTCCAGGTCGAGGAGACGACGTCGGCGGACCCGACGAGGCTGACCTTGTCGACGGCCAGGATGAGCTCGGGAGTGAAGAACCGGATCTCGGCCTGGGTGGCGTTCGCGGGTGCGACCAGGACGGCCTCGTGGTGCGGGATGGCGTCCACCGACGGGCGCTTCTCCAGGTCGATCGCGGTGACGGGCACCCGGTCGACCCGCTCGCCCGAGCAGCGGTCGCCCTTCCAGCGCACCTGCGCGACGGCCCCCTCGACGAACGCGATCCCGTCGAACGAGAACCGGTACCGCGCTCCCCCGACGGCGGGCACGACCTGGGACATCGACGACGCCTGGACGGTCGGCGCGGGCTCGGCCTCGGCCGGGTCGGAGGCACGTTCGGTGGGCCTCTTCGACGCCACGGACGCCAGACCCAGCACCGCGAACACCTCGCCGGTCGTCGCGAGTCCCGCGGGTCGCACGGACCCGGCGGTGATCTCCCACTCGGCCGGCACGGCGTCGCCGAGCGTCAGCACGTTGGCGGACGACGCCCCCGAACCGACGGCGACGGCGTGCGTGCCCGCCGCGTTGATCGCGACGTGGGCGTTGTCGAGGTTCGGCAGGTCGACCGGCCGGTCGCCGGTGAGACGTCGGTCGGACGCGTCGAACGCGACCGCCGACCCACCGGCGATCACGACGCCGATCTGCCCGGTCGGGTCGACGGCGAACGCCTGGGTCGGGCGGTCGTTGTCGACGCCCAGGTCCAGGTCCAGCTCCGTGGACAGGTCGGCCGCGCGCAGGTATCGGACCTCCTGCGGGCCGAGCACGAGGATCGACTGCGTGTCCGGCGTCACGGTGACCGCGCGGGCGCCCGGCTGCACGGCGATCTCGTCGGACGTCCCGCTCGCGACGGCCGCGCGGTCGGCGTACGTGACGACGCTCGACGCGGGCACCCCGGTCGCGTCGTCGACCTCGACCAGCAGTACCACGCGCCCGTCGGGCCCGACGGCGAGGTCGACCGGCCTGCCGGTCTCGACGGCCCTCGGAAGCGACGACCAGGGCACCGTCGAGCCCGCCGCGGCGGCCCGCAGGTCGGACCAGCCGACGTGCCGCACAGCCGACGCGATGCCCGCCTGGGTGCTCGTCGCACCCAGCAGGTAGACGCCCTGACCGTCCGGGGCGGCCGCCATCCGACCGATGCCCTCGGGCACCGCGACGGGTGCGCCGACCGGCCGGCCGGTGTCGGTGTCGACGAGCACCAGGACGCCGCGCGGGCCGCCGCTCGCCACCCCGACGACGCGGAGCTGGTCCAAGGAGACCAGGGCGGTCCGGCCCGACGCGTCCACGACGATCGCCCCGGGGGCACCCACCCCGATGGCCTCGTCGACCTCGGGCATCCGCGTGAACACGTTGGACCGCACGTACCGCGCGGCGACCGTGGAGCCGTCGGACTGCTGCTGCGTGGCCAGGTGGGCGATCGCGCTGTCCGGCCCGAACGCGACGACGCCGAGGAACTCGTCGGGCCGGCGCAACGGGAGCGTGCGGCCGTCCCGCACCACGGTGCCGACCCGGTACCAGTCGACGAAGTCGCCGTTGGCGACGCGCTCCCCACCGCCCGCGGTGGCCCCGGCACCGGCCGACGCGAGCGCGGTGTTCACGGCCCGGGCAACCTCGGGGAAGCCGAGGCCGAAGTCGACGGTGCCCGATGCGGCGAACCGCTGCAGGTCGACGGCAACCTCGGTGCCACCCGCACCGACGCGGAGCTCGAGCGGCAGCTGGAACCCCTCGGTCGTGTGCCGCAGGCGCAGGTGGGCGCCCAGCGCGCCGGACGCGTCGCCGACGACGGCGCGCCACGACAGGCCGCCGTCGCGCGTCAGCTGGAGGACGGGTGGGGGCGGCGGGGTACCGCCGACCGCCGTCGGTGGGGCGGCGCCCGCACCGGTGTCCGGGCCGGCGCTCCACGCGGCGGTCCCCTCGCGGACCTGCAGCACCATCCACCGGCGCTGGCCGGCGACCACCTCGACCTCGGCCGGCAGCGGGACGCTGACCCAGGTGGGGCTGCCCGCGGCGTCACGCGTCAGGCTGACCGTCGCGGGCCGGCTGAGCATCGAGGCGCGGCCCGGCTTGCCGTCGAGGTCGTCGACGAGGTCGATCGCGAGCGTGACGGCCGAGGTCACGGCGGTGAGCAGGAGGTCGACGGACGTGGCCACCTGCGTGCCCGGCAGGACGAACGGCTGGGCGAGCGACTGCCCGGCGGCGACCTGCACGAGCTCGGTCGCGGCGGCACCGGTGACCGGCCCGTAGACGACCCGCGTCTCGGCGAACGCACCCTGCACGCGCCCCACGGTCCCGCCCTCGACGGCGACCATCCCCGGCGGGACGCTGACCGAGAGCTTCCCCTGACCGGCGACCGGCGTGCCGTCGTACGCGTACGGCGCCGAGACCGTCCGCACGCCCTCCGGCGACCCGCTGACCGCGAGCGTGAAGTCGAGCTCGAGGGCGAGGTCAAGGCGCGCGATCGTGTCGGAGTGCAGCAGGAACGGCACGACGTAGCAGCCGTTCTCCACGTCCAGCGTGGGCAGCAGGCCGTTGAGCAGGTCGGAGAAGTCGCCGGTGGAGGTCGGGTCCACCAGGTCGCCGAGGTGCGAGAAGAACACCGGGCCGCCCTCGACGGCGAGCGTGAGGTTGCTCGGTGGCGACGACACCCGCACCTGGCTGACGTCGGGCGAGCCCGCGACGGGGATGCGCAGGCCCGTCACGGTCAGTCCGGGCAGGTCCATCGAGTCCGCCGACGCCAGGGCCGGCCCGGAGCCGAGCCCGCCGCTCGTGTTGACGCCCAGGTAGCCGCCGCCGATGTCGACGAACACCGACCCGCCCCCCAGACCCGACCCGGCCAGGGACGCGAGCTTGCGGCGCGCGTGCAGGTCGACCTCGACGGCCCCGTTCGTCGTGACCTTGTTGGCACCCCAGTCCCCCACGCCGCCCGTGAAGCTGAGCGTCTCGAGGAACCGCCGGCCCGCGTCCGTGCTCACGGGCGTCAGCGCGAGCACGGCGCGCGTCACGACGGCCCCCACGGGCACACGCCGCAGGACCAGGCGACGGTCGCGCTCGAACGGCAGCTGCCGCCCGGCGTGACCCGCGACCACGCGCATCGGTGGACCTCTCTCGTCGTCGGAAATCAGGTCGGGAACGGGAAGGAGCAGGACGGGCCGGCTCAGACCTTCAGCAGGATCATCAGCTTGAGCTCGGAGTCGAACTCGCGGGTGCCGATGTACTCGCGGGCCGCCTCCTCGTCGTCGTTGCCGCCCTCGTCGGCGAGCGTGCCGTCCTTCGGCGGGACGTCGTGCACCGCCTCGCCCGTGAACCACACGGCGGTGCGGTTGTTGTCGAGGTGCGAGATGTGGACGTTGGCCGGCTTGGGGAACACCGCCGCCAGGCCGTTGTCGAGCTGCGGGAGCCCGACGAAGTTCTCCGTCCGGTGCGGGCGGAACTGGAAGACGATGTCGTTCCAGTCGCCGTTCGCCTTGAGCTGCTTGACGGTCTGCTGCTCCTTGCAGCACCGCTCGAGCCACGGCGAGTGGGAGTACTGGTCGTCGCCGAACTGGTCGTTCGGGTCCTTGTAGAACGCCTTCCAGAACTCGGTCTCCAGGTCGTCGAGCGTCGTCGTGTCGGTGTACGGCACGTCGTAGCGGGCGAGCATGTCCGCGAACGGGATCCCGCGCTCGGGCAGGTCCGGCGCCTGGATGTTCACCGAGATCCGCTTCGACGGGTTGTCCGGGTCGTTGACGCGGACGCGCTTCTCCTCGGAGTTGTGCAGGTAGAAGGTCGCGTAGGTCAGGCGCGTCTCGTCGTCCTCGCGGGTGACGACCGCGAAGTACTCGAGCTTGTAGAGGTCGACCAGCGGTGCGGTCCCGAGCTCGTGCTCGAGGACGGTGACCTCGCCCGCGCGCAGGATCTTGAACAGCTGCTGGTAGCCGCTGCGGCCGCGCACCTCGTCGAGCACGCGCTTGGTGATCTCGTCGGTCAGCGCGTCGAGGTCCTTGCCCTCGAGGTGGTCCGCGTCGTCGGCGCTGGCCACGTGCGTCACCGCGTCGGCGGCGGCCTGCGACGTCGAGCGGATGTCGTCGTGGATCTTGTCCTGCAGGGTGTTCCAGTCCTCGGCGGTCAGCAGGTCGCCGGGGTCGCGCTTCACGTACGGCGCGTCGGTCGTCTCGCTCATGATGTTCCTTCCTCGGGCGGTCTGGGTTGGCCGACTGCCACCCGGTCCCTGGTGACAACTGCACGGATCCCGGCGGCCTTGGCCGTGCCGACGCCCTGGGGGCGCGGCGCGAGGAGGTCGTCGGCGAGGGTGGGCAGCGGCGGTCCGAGCACGGTGCTGCGGGCGTTCTCGAACGCGCTGCCGGTGAAGAAGACGTCGAGGTCGAAGATCGCGGGGCCGGCCACGCGGGCGCTCACCGAGATCCGGTTGCCGTACGTGCCGACCTCGGCCGCGCGCAGCACCAGGAAGCGCGAACCGAAGCCCGGGTCGGCCAGGTACAGCCGCGCGGCCTGGTCCGGCCGGCCGAGCGAGAGGTGCACGGGGTCGCGGAAGGGCAGCGTCACGGCCGACCAGCCGATCGGCACCTGCGCGACGAACATCGGGTCCGCCTCGACCAGGCGCGAGTCCGCGTTGATCCGCGTGACGATGTGGCTCGGGTCGTCGACCGGCTCGGTCACGACGCCCGCGAGATGCTCCGGCTCGCCCGCTCCGAACCGCACCACGCCGAGCTCCTCGCCGAAGCGGACGTCGAGCTCGCGCGGGAGGTTGACCACGAACGAACCGGCCTCGTGGCTGTCCCACGTGACCTGGACCTGCGCGGTCGCCGCGTGCGGCTCGGTCCCGGCGAACACGGCCGGCACCGCCGACGGGCCGAACCGGCTGAGGTCGAAGATCGCCTCCTCGGAGCAGGAGCCGCCCGCGAACTCGTCGTCGTCGAACACCGCGGAGTCGAACCGCGCCGCCCGGCACTCGGTGTAGCTCCACGTGTTCCGGCCGCGACGGACCGTGAGCGGGTCGGCGCCGGTCACCAGGACCGGGACGTCGTGCGTGGCCCCGCCCACGGTGACCGTCGCGACGACGTCCCCCGACGGCCCGACCTCGAGCACGAGCCGTCCGCCCGCCACGACCGCGCCGTCGATGCGCACCGACCAGCCCGCCGACGGGTCGGCCAGGCGCGGGCCGGCGACCCCTGCGGCGGTGTCGAGCACGACGCGACCGGGCACGGCCGCGGCACCGGTGTTGCTGAACCGCAGGGCCGAGCCGTGCCGGACCGCGGAGGTGACCTGGTCGGTGGCCGGCGGGTACTCCTGCAGGTCCAGGAATCGGACGGGGACCACCTCGACGCGGCTGTCGGGTCCGTCGGACGACGAGACCAGCCGCAGCGTGTCGGCAGGGCCGCGCTGCGCGACGCCGGGCAGCGCCGTGTCGATCGCGACGATGACCTCGCTCAGCATGGTCGCCGACGGGACGACCCCGGCGATGTCCACGTCGACCGGTTCGCCGCCGTCGATCGCCAGCCGCAGCACCGACCGCTCGCTGAGGTCCACGGGTCCGATCAGGTCCACGACCCCGTCGACCGTGGCGGGCCCGGGCGCGACGCCCGAGGCCTGTCGCGGACCGGATCCCAGCACGACAGGTGCCGCGTCCCCCGCACCCGACCGGCCCAGCACCAGGTGGCTGTTCGGTCCCGTCGTCGGGGAGGTGATCTGCAGCGCGACGCCGCCGGGGATCGCGACGGTCGTGGCGTTCGCGGTCGTGGCGGCGTTGATCGCGGCCGCGAGGACGCCCGCGGGCACGGCGCTCGGGTCGTCCGCCGCGGCCGTGAGGTCGACCGTCACCGGGTCCTCGCGGTCCACGGTGAGCACGAGCAGGTGCGCCAGGTGCAGGTCGACGCCGGCCGTCAGGTCGCGCACGCCGACGATCCGGGCCGACGAGGCCGGCAGGCCGACGTAGGTGCGCGGGGCCGAGATGCCGAGAACCGCCGCCGTGGCGTCGGTCCCGGCGGTCGGGGCCTCGATCACCAGCCCGGCCGCGGCCGTGAGGAGCAGGTGCTCACCGTCGTGGGCGGCCAGCGAGCCGCCGAGCGCGAAGTTGATCTGCGCGACGAGCTGGCTCAGCGGCCGGACGGTCGTCGCGACGCCGTCGCCCACGGGCACGTCGACCGGCGCGGCGCCGTCCACGCCGAGCCGCAGGGCCGCGTCCGCGGGAAGGGAGACGCCCTCGGCCAGGTCGACCGTGCCGACGAACCGCACGTTCGCCGCGCCGCGACCCCGGACGTCGTCGGGGACCTGGGCGGGGGCGTCGCCGAATACGAGGCTCAGGGCGTCGAGCGCCTGCGGGGGTGCCACGACGACGCGCGAGCCGGCGCCCGGGACCGGGTCGGTGAGCGTGACCGTGTGGCCGTCGGTCTGTGCGCTTCCCGCGAAGACGGCGGTGATCCTCTCGACGACCTCGGCGGGTGTGGTCGCGCGCGGGCGGGGTCCGGCGAGGTCGATGTCGACGGGCGCCGCGTCGCCGATGCCGAGCCGCAGCCACCGGTTCACGGTCAGGTCGATGCCCCCGGAGAGGTCGGGCGTCCCGGTCAGCCGGGCCGACGTCGCGGTCGTCCCGGTCGCGCTGCGGGACGTGAACCCGAGCACCGTGGTCGCGGCGTCGTCGGTGACGCGGGCGCGCGTGACGAAGCGGCGTCGCGACGTGCTGGTCAGCGGCCGCACCTCGAGCCGGCCGCCCGCGCCCTCGGTGGGCGACACGAGCACGAGGTGGGCCCCGTCGTCGGAGGCCACCGGGTCGTCGTCGGGCCGGCCGAGCCCGGTGTTGATCGCGGTCGCGATCTCCTCGAGCGTCGCGTGCGTGCGGTCCGCGGCGTGCGAGGTGAGATCGACGTGCACCGGCTCGGCGCCGTCGAGGGCCAGCACGAGGGTGTCGCGGGCGGAGAGGTCCACCGTGCCCGCGAGGTTCGCCGTGCCCGTGACGGCGGCGGTGACCGGCGGCGCGCCGTGCGCGGACCTCGGGCGCAGGCCCATCACCGGCTCGGCGGCGTCGCCGTCCACGTCCTCGACGCGCAGCTGACCGGTCTCCCCCTCGGTCGGCGAGACGAGCGTGACCCGGTCGCCGTCGTGCGACGCGACCGTGGCGCCGACGCCCTCGTTCACCGACGCGACGATCTCGGCGGGGGTCGTGGCGTCGGGATCCAGCCCCGCGATGTCGATCGAGACGGCCGGGTCGGCGTCGACCTGGAGCCGCAGGACCGAGGCCGTGCGCAGGTCGACGCCCAGGCCGATGCTGCGGTCCGAGACGACCGTGGCCTTGCGCGCCGCAGAACCCGTCGCGCTGCGCGGCGCCTGCCCCAGCAGCAGGTCGGCCGCGGGCTGCGCGGCGGGGTCGAGGACCACGAGCGAGCCGGCCGGGCCGAGGGTCGGGGAGGTCAGCGTGAGGAACCGGCCGTCGTCGGAGGCGACGGTGACGCCGAGGGCCGCGTTGATGGCGTCGGTCACGTCGGCGAGGTCCACGGCGGCCGGGTCGGGCGCGAGGGCGGCGCAGTCGATCTCGGCCAGGCGGGTCGCGTCGACGGCGAGGCGCAGGTAGCGCGCGTCGGTGAGGTCGAGGGCCGTCGACAGGTCGGGCGTCCCGACGATCCGCGCGTGCGTCGCCGCGACCCCGAGGTACGACCGCGGGCGCAGGCCGAGCACGAGGTCCGCGACGTCGCCGTCCCCGTCGGCAACCTCGACCTGCGCGGTCGGCCCGGTGGACGACGAGGTGAGCACGAGTCGACCGTCGACGAGCTCCGCGACCCCGGGGAGCTCCGCCTCGATCGCGCCGACGATCTCCGCGGCGGTGACGGCGGCCGGGTCAGCAGCACCGGACGCGAGGTCGACCCGCACCGCCCCGGCACCGTCGAGCGCGAGCCACAGCGCGGACCGCGCGCTCAGGTCGACGCTCTCGGGGAGCACCACGGACCCGGTCAGCGCGGCCGGCGCCGCGGGCAGCCCGATCGACGAGACCGCGGGCACGCCCAGCACGAGCGACGCCGCATCCGCGCCGACCGGCTGCGAGGTGACGAGCACCGGCTCGGGCCGCGACCACCAGGTGTCCAGGGCCTCGTCCTCGATGTGCAGCCCGAGGGCCTCCGCCGTGGTCCGCAGGATCCCCTGCACGGTGACCGTGCTGTCGAGCTGCGTCCTGACGTACCGGCGCAGGTGCTCGCGGAACTCCTCGACGCTCTCGTCGGGCCTCGGCGCCAGGCCGTAGAGGGCGCCGAACCGGGCAAGGTCGAACACCTCGGTCTCGCCCGCATCGGCGAACTCGACCCAGTGCGCCCGCATGACGGCGACGAGGGCGTTCTCGGCGGCCTGGAGCTCCCCGCCGTAGGCGTCCACGAGGGCGCGCAGCGCGGACGGGTCCCCCCGCAGCTTGAACGTCGGCGGGAGGTTGGCCAGGATCCGGTCGGCCTTAGGCACCGGCGTCCTCCGTCCCGACGTCGCCGGGCACCATCTGCAGCGCGATCCACCACGGGTCGCCCGCGACGGTCGCCGAGACCTGGAACGTGCCGGCCTCGATCTCGGCGTCGGTGGCGGGTGCCCCGGTGGGACCGAGCAGCAGCGACCGGTCCGGGACGGCGCCGCCGCTCGGCGCCTGGCTGCCGGTCGCGTCGACGGCGGCGACCAGCGCGTCCCGCAGCCCGTCCGGAGGTGCCAGCAGCACCGCCTGCAGGAGCGCGTCGACGAGGGCGCCGTCCCCGTCGGGTCCGGCCAGGTCGGCGCGGGCGACGACGACGTCCGCGATGACCGCGGCGGTCACGTCGTCGACGTCCGTGACGGCCTTCAGCATCGCGGCGCCGTCGGCCGGGTTCCCGCGCGAGAGGCCGTCCACGTAGGCCTGCAGGGCGGCGACGATGTCGGTCCGCACCTGCTCCTTGCCAGGGTTGGACAGCCCGCCGGTGATCGTCGCGCGGATCCGCGGGGTGATGAACACGTACCGCGCGACGAGTGTCGCGAGCACGCCTGCGGCGCGGGTGGTGTGCACGGCGTCGAGCAGGCTCGGGAGGCGTTCCGGCTCGGCGTCCACGACGACGGTCACCGTGCCCGGCTCGGACCGGTTGGCCAGCGGGCTGTTCGGGTCGAAGAACTCGACGGGCGTCCCGCGGCCCTCCCGGATCGCCCGGTCGAGAGCGGCGAGCGTCGCCTTGCCGAGCCCGCGCAGCACGGCCTTGGCGCGCGTGCGCAGCTCGTCGTCCGTCTCGTCGGCGGCCGCCCGCAGCGTGGCGTCGAGGTTGCTCACGCGCTCGATGCCGCCGACCGGCTGCGACATCTCCGTGATCGTCCCGGCGGCCACGAGCCCGGGGTCGCCGGCGAACCCGGTGTCCGCGCGCACGGGCACGTCGATGCGCACCTGACCGCGCTGCAGCGTCCGCACCTGGGTGGTGACGAACACGACCGACCCGCTCGTCGTCGTCAGACGGGTCCCGGCGGGGATCGTGATGTTGCCGTCGACCGTCGGGCTGCGGAAGAACGTGACCAGCCCCTCGGCGAACTCGGCGGTCTTGCGCGTGACGTCGAGGATCGCGACCACGTAGTCGAGCGACTTCGCCGTCGCGAAGTCGACGAACGCCGACAGGTAGGCGAGGTTGATCTGCTCGTAGACCGTCGCGACCTCGCGGCCGACCGCCTCGGTGAGCGTGCGGGTGACCGAGCCGACGTTGATGTCCGACAGGGGCGAGCGGGAGTCGACGCGGAAGTAGTCGACGTAGAAGGTCGAGTCGTCCTTGGGCAGCGTGCCGTCGTCGAGCCACACCACCACGTTGGTGACGGGGCTGAACTCGAAGTCGATCCGCGCCAGGAACGTCCGGGCCTGCCCGTCCTCGGTCATGCCGGTGATGCCCCGGACCCCCGAGGACGGCTCCGCGAGCGCGTAGGTGAGCACCTTGAGGTCGAACCGGATCGGCTCGTTGACCACGCCGCCGACCACCGACGTGAGGATGTCGTCGACCAGGTCCCCGAACGGGCGGTTGACCAGGGTCACCGTGTCGATGTTCACGAGACACCCCCCTCGAGCGGCACGGGGAAGACGAGGTTCAGCTCGGTGACCTGGTCGATCGCCACGACGGCGGCCCGGATGTCGACGAAGGTCGGCTGCCCCGGGCGCGTGTCGACGGTGAGCGAGCGGACCGACGCGACCCGCGGCTCCTCGTTCAGCGCCTGCAGCGCGTAGAGCTTGGCCTTGTTGCGGGTGGTCTCGGTGTTCGGCTCCCCGATCAGCTCGTGCAGGCGGCTGCCGTAGGTGGGGTGGCCGAGGTGCGCGAGCTCTCCCTGCTGCGTGAGGAAGCGCAGGATCAGCGCCTGCTGGAGGTCCTCGACGCCCTCGAGCCTCTGCAGGTCGTGCGGGGACTGCACCGGGTTCGCGGGGTCGAGCTGCTGCGGGCGGACGGCGACGTACAGGTCGTCGCCGCGCTCGCGCTGCTCGGCGTGCTCAAGACCGCCGAGGAGGCGCAGGTCGGCGCCGAACAGGGCTGCCGTCGGCGTGCTCATCGCTGCGTCCTCTCGTTGGTGGGGTTCGGGATCGCGGGCCCGGTCATGGCGGCCACGAGTCGTTCACGAAGGTCGCGGCAGGCGGCCCGATGATCGTCAGCACCCCCGGCGGCGACGGGATCATGTCGCCCATCCGCACCAGGCCGGCGCCGCTCACGGTCACGCCGGTGCTGCCCAGCGGTCCGATCGTCAGCGGGTAGGGCACGCCGGTCACGGAGTTGACCATCAGGCAGATCGACCCGGTGGTGGCCAGCGGCATGCCGCCCGCCGTCAGGAACGGAGGCAGGATCACGAGGATCGTGCCGGTGTCCGGCGCGCCGGCCGCGCCGGGCGTGACCATGACGGAGGCGCCGATGGTGACGGGCATCCCTGGCATCGCTGGTCCTCCTTCCTGGTCGGGTCACGGGGTGAACGACGTCATGCCCTTGACGGAGATCGAGGCGCCCTGGACGGTCGCTCCCGCGGTGCCCTCGAGCGAGGCCATGAGCCCCTTGACGGTCGCGCTCGACCCCGCCTCGGCGGTCAGGCTCGAGCCGGCCTTGACCGACACCGACCCGCCGGCCTCCAGCGTCATGTCGCCCGCCGCCTTGAGCGTCACGTCGCCCGCCGACTCGAGCGTCACGTCGCCGTCCTGGTCCATCACGACGGTCGACGAGCCGGACTTCACGGTGACCGTGCCCCCGCTGGACCCCGACTGGTCGAGGACGAGCTCGGTCTTGCCCGCGGTCGCAGTGACCACGCCGTCGACGATCCGCACCGTGATCTTGGGCGGCATCTCGAAGACCATCTCCCGCTTGGGGTCCTGGTCCTGGTGGTTGCGCAGCGCGTAGAGCACGCTCGCGTCGTCGTCCGCGGCCAGCGGGAGCCGCATGACCATCTCGTCGCTCGTGGACAGCGGCGGCCGGTCGACGTCGTCGTACACGCGGGCCATGACCAGCGGGCTGTTCACGTCGCCGTGGTCGAACGCGACGACCACGAGGTCGCCCACGTTGGGGATCGCGACGGACCCCACGTGGCCGGTCGCCACGGGGACCCGCTTGAGCGCCAGGCCGCTGTTCTTGAGCGTGACGTCGACGCCGTAGTTCCCGTCGTCGTCGGCGTCGCTGTGCGGGTAGACCTCCTCGACGATGCCGAGCTCGGTCACGCGCACGGCCGCCAGCTCGTGACGGACGATCGCGGCGATGGTGTCGACGAGGGTCACGGTGCTCCCCCTCCCGGTGCGGCCGCGGCGGCCGCGGCGCCGACGAGGCTGCGCAGCGTGAGGTCGGTGAGCAGGCCGTCGGCCTTGGTGAGCCGGTGCGTCACGCCGCGCACCTGGTACGTGCCGTCGAGCTGGTCCACGCCGGCGCGCGACGGGAACCGCTCGAGCCGCGCGAGGTCGCCGAGCTTCATCTGCGGACGCCCCTGGATCCGGACCCAGACCTGCAGCGCGGACGCCGTGATCGCGTCGGCAATCCCCTGCGCCGCCACGCCCGCGATCTGCGCGGTGCGCATGACAGGCCGCTCGACCACGAGCGTCGGGCTGCCCGTGCCGGCCGTCCCACGCCGCGACGAGGGGTCGTTGGTGAGCCACGACCACGACTCGTCGCCGCGCGAGGAGCCGGGCGACTCGCCCCACACCTCGACCGTCCCGGCGCGCGGCCGGACCCGGGTCTGCTCGGCGGCCAGGATGTGCTCCCCGTACTTGAGGACATGGACCGTCCGGCTGCCGGTCAGGGCCTCGAACACCAGGCCACCCTCGGGCGTCATGTAGGTGTCGAACCCGGCCAGCTCGGCCAGGTCGCGGATGTGCCGGGCGGCGTCGCGACGACCGTCGACCACGTACGCCGAGAGCGCCGGACCGTCCTCGACGCGCTCGACGTCGACGCCGGCCTCGTCGGCGAGCGCGCGCACGATGTCGCCGGCGGACCCGTCCTCGAACGTCCGGTCGAGCCGGGTGCGCAGCAGGGCGTCGGCCGTGGAGTGCCCGATGATCCGCGCGGTGCGCAGCCCCGGCTCCACCGCGACGACCGTGCCGGTGAGCACCCGCAGCAGCCCGTCGTCCTCGTCGGTGTAGCCGAGCTCGACGGACAGGTCGTCGCCCGGCACCGCCCGCAGCCCGCCGACCTGCCCCTGCACGAGCGTCAGGGAGTCGGCCGGGGTGTCCATGTCGAGCACCACGGTCACCTCGATCGCGGTGCTCGCGCGGGCCTCGGCGGTCGTGTCGACCACGTGGTCGCCGATCGTGAGGCGGTAGCCGGGGCGCAGCATCACGACACCTCGCTCGTCAGCCATCGGGCGAGCTCTGGGCTCGTCGTCGCGGGGTCGAGGGGGTCGACGACCTCGTCGCGGACCGCCTCGCGCAGCTGCTCGTCGGCTGCGAAGACCACGGCCGCCGGCAGCGGCTGGGACCGCACGAGGTTCGGCACGTAGACGCTCACGAGATGCCCGCGCAGCTCTCCGAGCCGCGGGTCGAGCGCGCTGCGGAGCATGGCGCGCACGAGGGAGGCGCGCTGCTCCTGCGGGAAGTCCCCCGTGAACGTGACGTCCTCGTACGCCGACACGAGGTAGGCCTCCTGCGCGGCGACGGAGGTCTGCGGGGACGAGGCGATCTGCATGAGCGTCTCGAACCGTTCGACCGAGGCCTTGAGGGCCTCGCGGGTGGCCACCCAGACGTACCGCGCGAAGATCGCGCCACCGGTGGCCCGCTGCCTCTCGGCCGCCGTGAGCAGCGGGTCCGCGACGAGGTGGCGCCTCTGCAGCGCGACCGCGGCGTGCAGGTCGTCGAGGACTGTCGAGGCCTCGACGAGCTGCGTGCAGTGCTCCTCCGTGAGCGCCACGGCCAGGTCCGTCGACGCGGAGTCGCAGAAGGCGACCAGCCGGGTGCCGATGCTCGTCGGCACCTGGGACCAGAGACCGTGGTAGCCGCCCGGGCGGCGCGCGGCGGCCGTGCGGTCGACGATGTCGACCGTCGCGGTCTCGCCCACGGCGGTTCGAGAGCGTCCGCGCAGCACCTCGAGCACCCGCAGTCCGACCGTGCCCGTCCGGGTCAGCATGGAGCCGTCGTCGACCCACGGCCCGAGGTCCTCGGCCACCACCTCGACGACGACCACCAGGCCGGCGTCGACGATCTCGGAGCTCACGGCGTACTCGCTCATGCCCGCGCATCCCTTGCCAGCTGGTCGGTCGAGGCCGGGAACCGCACCTCGACCGGCGTGGTCGATGCCGCGACCGCGGGATTCGTCGTCGTGGTGCCGGCGATCGTCGTGGTCGGGCCGATGACGACGGCGATCGCCCCGGTGCCCGGAGTGACGGTCCACTCGCCCAACTGCGTCCAGCGCACCTGCAGCACGACCGCGTACGCCCGGTCGGCCGGGTCGCCGGTGGCCCCACTGACCGCCGTCCGGTTGGTCCAGACCCCGAGCGTCGAGGAGAACGTCAGTCCGAAGTGGAACTGGCGCAGCGTGGCCGCGGCGAACCCCGGGTGCGTGGCCGGTTCCCCGTCCCCGGGACTGTCGACGGACTCGACGATCCACCGTTCGCCCAGGGCCTGCGGTGTCCGCGACCGGATCCGGCTGCGCGTCAGCGTGGCGGAGTCACCGCCGAGCCCGACGACACCGGCGCCACGGCCCGAGTCGAGCAAGGGGGGCGCGATCAGCGCGGGCGCAGGGTCGCCGGGCAGGAAGATCGGGCTCCCCGCCGTGCCGCCCGTCGCCGCGCCGCGGTTGGACGCGAACACCGTCGGATCCGTGTGTGCGACGCCGCCACCGTCCACGAACGTCCCCGCGATCGCCTCGACCGCGGTCTCGTTGTTGATCCAGCCGCCGAAGAACTGCGCCACCAGGCGTCGGCCGTTCGCGCCGCCGGTCACGAGGTCCACCTGCGCGTTCATGTGCATCGCGGCGGTCGCGGGGGCCGCGATGTTGAACGAGCCCGAGCTCACGTTGATCCCGCCGACCCCGCGCGGCGTGACCGCGAAGTTCGTGCTGCGGGCCACGGAGCTGTCCAGGAACATCGTCGCCCGGCCGAGCACCACGTTGAGCACGAGGTTCGGTTCGCGGTCGATCTTGTGGTCGAACACCCCGTTGCCGTTCCCGTCGACGAACGGCCGCACGTGGAACGTCCCCACGTTGTCGGTGAGCATCGTCGCGGTGGTCGCCCCCGTGGCTGTCACGGTCGGCGCGGCCCCCGCGCTCAGGGCGACGATCCCCGGTGCGTCGTCACCGCCGGACGCCGCCGACAGCCCCCGCGCGCGCTGCGCTCCCCAGAGCACGGGCACCCCCGCGGGCGCCACGGTCACCGAGAGCGTGATCGGCGTCGCCGCGACCACCGAGTTCTCGACCAGGGCGACCGGCGGGTTGACGGTCGGGTCCTCGTCGAAGTCCGCTGCGGCGGGAACCGCGCCGACGGTGACCACGTGCGGCGGGACGGGTGAGTTGCCCAGGCGTGCCGTAGCCGCAGGCGTCGCGGGGATGGTCGCGGTGAGACTGCTCAGCTGGACGACCGTGAGCACGGCGCGGTCGCCGTCGGCCTCGACGGTGTCGATGCCGAGCTGGAGCGACGCGTCCCGCAGCGCCCCGCTGACCGCCGTGCCCTCCACCCAGAACTGGGTGCCCGCCGCCGGTATCGCGGCGTTCGGCAGGTTCACGGGTGCCGGGACGACGGCCTGACCGGCCGCGGCGACCTCGTCGGCGGCCGCGAAGAACCGCGTGCGCGGCGAGAGCGCCGTGAGTACGAGCGTGCCGGTGAAGGCGGCGGGGACGGCCTGCCGGACCGTGACGAGGGCGCGGCCGGCGTGGTTGCCCGTGTCCTGCACCTGCACGAACCGGCCCGGGTTGATCTTCGCGGCCTCGCCCAGCGCCGCCGGCGCGACCCCCGCTGCCGTGCGGCTCTGGTGCAGGTCGAGGAACAGCTCGACCGAGGTCATGGTGTGGGTCGTGCTGTGGCCGGGCGTGCCGTTGACCGTCAGCGCCAGCGTGAGCGTGACGTCGTTGACGGCGGCGCTCGCGGCGCGTCCCTCGGCGAACAGGGTCACGCCTGCGAGCAGCTGCGCCGACGTGAACACGTTGTCGACGCCGTCGAACGTCAGCTCCGTGCCGGCCGTGGCAGCGTCGAAGAAGCGGACCCGGTCGCTGGACCGCGTGAACGTGCCGGTCCCCACGAAGGCGGGGGTGGCGCGCAGCACGACGGGCTTGCGCGCGGGGTTGGTGTGCACCTTCTTCACGACGACGAACGGCGGTCCGGGCGACGTCAGCACCGCGGTCGTCGTCCCGGCGTCGGGCTCGATCCGGCCCGAGATGATCGGGATCACCGACCCGACGGCGCGGTCGACGATGACGATGTCGGCGGGCGCCGACCCGTCGAGCCGGAAGCAGGTCGCGTTGCCCGTGACGTCCGCGAGCGTCTGCGAGCGCGACCGCACGAGGAACGGCCCGTCGACCGAGATGACATACGTGCCGCGGCCCTTCTGCGGCGGGGGCGGCGGGAAGGTGAAGCTGCCGTCGTCGGCGGTCCGGCCGGGCACCGGCGTACCCGCGTGCTCGACGCCGGTGGTCGGGACCTCGCCGTTCAGGTACTCGCCGTCGGGCGCCATGAGCACGTAGGACCCCTGCGCGAACGGTGTGCCGTCCTCGAACGTGATCTTCCCCTCGACCGGGAAGGTGCCCGGCTCGGCGGGCACGCGGCACCACGTGCGGTCGGCCGGCGCGGGTCCCGTGGTGCCCGGCGCGTTCGTCGGGCACGGCTCGCCGTACCGCGTGACGAAGCAGCTGCGGCTCGTCGCCGTGCCGTCGTTCAGGCACCAGCCCCCGCCGCCGGCGCCCTCGGGCACGAGCGCGAGCGTCACCGGCTCGGGCACCTGGCACGGGAATGTGTCCTCCTTGACGAACATCAGCTCCGTGCGCCGGTTCGGCCGCCACGCGGTCGGGATGTTCCGCACGGGGTCCTGCTCGCCGACGCCGATCCAGCGCAGCGGCCCGCTGTCGCAGCCGGCCGCGTTCTTGTTGGGCATGAGCTGGGCGGTCGGGAAGTCGATCGCCTCGTGCGCCAGGTACTCCTCGATCAGCACGGGCCACGTGTCGTCGCCGACCACGCCGTCGGGCGTCAGGCCGTGGTCGGACTGGAACTTCCGGATCGCCTCGTCGGTCAGGGCGGCGTCCTTGCCGACGTTCCCCTGGAAGCGCCCCAGGTCCTGGAGCATGAACTGGATCTCGCGGGTGCCCCAGGTGTCGCGGACGGTGGTGATCGTGCCGCTCGGGCGGGCCCGGCGCAGCTCGTCCCACTCGGCCACCGACTTCGCCGGGTCGCTGCCGAACGTCATCATCGCGTAGGTGGACCGCCCGCGACGCTCGGACAGCGCCTGGTTGTACTCGTCGGAACCCACGAGGTCCGTGTTGCCGACGATCAGCATCTTCTCGTCGGGGTGCGCCGCCGCGTACGCGCGGACCTGCTGCAGCACGTGCCGCTCGCACGGCTCGACGAACGCCTTGTCGAAGTGGAACGTGATGACGAAGACGGTGCCGATCTTCGAGCCGCGGCGCAGGACGATCGTCGCCTGGGCGGTCTCGCCCTCCCGCACCACCACGTCGGCCGAGCCGGTGAGCGTCTCGTGCTGGCCTGTGGGCGTCGCGTTGTCGTCCACCAGGGCGGTCGCGGTCCAGCTGCCCGCCGGGAACGGGTCCTCGAACCACGTGTCGGGCCGGACGCGGTTGGTCAGCACGCGGGCCGTCCCGCCGGCGGGCGGGTTGGCGTCGACCGAGACCTTGACCCGGTCCATGTCGAACGCCGGGTCGCCCTCGACGACCACCGTGATCGCGAGCTTGCCGTCGGTGACCACCGGCGGCGGGGGCGGCGGGATGATGATCGGCTCTTCGTGGATCGGCTCGGCCTCGGTGAGCTCGCGCAGCGTCAGGTGGTACTCGTACGCGCTGTCGCGGCCGGCGAGCTCGCGCACGTCCATCCGCTCGATGATCACGTCGTCCACGAGGGTCGCCGACGAGATGTCGGACACGAACGCGACCGGGTCGCCGGCGTGGAACGAGTCCCGCAGGTCTTTGAGAGAGTCCTGCACCTCCGGCTTGGTGAGCACCCCGGTCAGGGACAGGCGCGCGCCGCGGCGGCCCATGTCCTGCAGGAAGTCGCCCTCGAGCGCAGGGACGGGGTGGCGGACGACGACCTGGTCCTCGTCGGTCTCGACGAGCTGGACCTGCTCCAGCTCGAGGTCACCCAGCATGGGACGCACCACGTCTCGCTCCCCTCCTCTCCGTCGCTCGGGCTCGTGCTCGTACCGGTGGGTTGTCTCAGGCCGGCTTGAGGCTCGTCAGGTGGGCAGAGATCGCCGTGATGAGGTCGAGGAGCTCCTGCTTGATCGCGTCCACCGACGGCAGGCCGGTCACGACGTCGGCGACGTCCGCGATCGCGTCGATCGCGGTCGTCTCGTTGGGCAGCAGCTTCTTGGCCGCGTCGAGCAGCGCCGGGATCATCCCCGTGAACGTGGCGACCTCCCCGAGCCCGGGGATCGCCCCGACGTCGAGGTTGTTGATCTCCGTCTTGAGCTTGTCCAGCAGCCCGACCAGCTCGTCGAGCAGCTCGGTGACCTGCGGGACCAGCGACGCGATCGCCTGGATCGCGGGCTTGATGGTGGGGACGTTGTCGTCGAGGAACGTCTTGAACTCGGCCAGCACGGTCTTCAGCTGGTCGAAGAGGCTCTGGTCGGCCATCGGTCTCTCCTGTCGGTTGTCAGTGCTGGTTCGCGCTGATCGCGTCGCGGAAGGCGGCGAGACGTGCGAGCAGGTCGGACAACGGAGTGATGAAGTTCTCCAGTCCTGTCGCGAACGGGACGGCGATGTCGAGGCCGTCGAGCAGGTCGCCGACGAGGTCGCCGGCGTCGCCGAGGATGTCCGCGTCGAGCGCGTCGGTGCTGGCGGGCTCGACCGGCTCGATGAACTCGCGCAGCGTGAGCGCGTAGGCGAACCGGTCCGGGCGGCCCGCGAGCTGGCGGATCTGCAGGTCGTCGATGAGGACCTGCTCGATCGTGGTGTCCGCGGTGATGTCCGCGACGAACGCGACCGGCTGCCCGGTGCGCAGGTCGCTCTTGAGCGTGTCGAGCAGCTCGAGGGCGTGCGTGTCGGTGGCCACCCCGCGCACCGTGACGCCGGTGGGCGCGCGGCCGAGGTTCTGCAGCATCGAGCCGTCCTTGCCGGGAGCCTTGTGCTCGGCGACGGCGCGCAGGTCCGTCGTCGTGAGGTCCTGCACCTGCGGCAGCTCCGTGCCGGCGAGCATCGGTCGCACGTCACACCTCGATCCCGTGCCGACGGGCCGCGTCGTCGAGCACGCGGGTCATCAGGCGTTCCAGGTCCGGCTCGGCCAGCCCCGCGACCGCGCCGGGCGTGGGTCCGGGGACGGCCGGCATCTCGCGGCGGCCGGCGGCCTGGAACGCGCCGCCGAGCCCGGACGCCGCCTCGTCGGACCGGTCGTCGGCGGGCAGCCGCGCGGGTTCGGTGGGCTGCTCGGCGAACCCGCCGAGCGTCCGCACGGCCGTCTCGTCCGTGCGGGGCGTGGGCGTCGGGGCGGGCGTCGGCGGCGTCCCTGCGCGACGACGGCGCGGTGGGACGGGTGCGGCGTCCGAGGGCGTCGCGACGACCCTCGTCGGGACCGCGAGCGCGAGCAGCTGCGCCTTGGTCGGGGTGTCCTGCGGTTCGAGAGGTCGCAGCCCCCGGCGCAGCAGCCGCGCGGTCGGGACGTCGGTGCCCAGCCTGCGCACCAGCCGGTCGGCCACCCCGGGGGCGAACTGCTCCGCGGGCGCGGTGGGCCGCGGCCGACGGACCTGCGGCGTCCGGGGCCGCGGCAGCGACCGCGGCTCCGAGGAGGCGACCTCCAGCGACCTCGTCGGACCCGCGAGCGCCAGGAGGTGCCCCGCCGGGACCCGGCAGCTCGCCGGCTGGTCGGTGAGCCGCGCCGCCCGGGCGGGCGACCCCGGCACCTCGTCGGGCGGGCAGTCGGGCTCGATCCGCTGCTCGCGCCGGTCGACCGGCGGGAGCGGTGCCGGCACCGAGGTGCGGTGCGCGCCCGGGTCGGGCGTGCGCACCATCGGCCGCTCCGGACGCGCGGGCTGCGGCAGGGGCGTGACCGACGGACGGTGTCGCGGCTGCTGTCCCGGCGGGCAGACCTCCTGCGTCGTCGCCGGCTCCGGGGTGGTCGGGCGCMCGCGCGTGCGCGGCGCGGGCGTCGCCGGCTGCTGCACCGCGGGCGGCGCGGGCCGGTCGAGCACGTCGGCCAGGCAGCTCCCGAACAGCGGCCCGCGCACCACCGACGGCTCCTTGCGCGCGGTCGCGCAGGTCGCGCCGACGGCCTCCGTGACGTGGTGCACCGACCGCGTGGCGGTCACCACGTCGCGGCACCACGAGGCGGGCCCGCCGCCGGCGTCGAGCCTCCTCGTCGTGTCCAGGACCTGGCTCATGCGACCTCCGACGCCCGTCCGGCCATCTCGAGGTACATGAGGATCTGACCGATGGTCATCCCCGTGACGTCCTCGGCCGTCCAGCCGAACTCGTCGGCGAGCACGAAGCACGCCTTGGCCAGCGGCGCCTGCACCAGCTCGGCCAGCCGGTCGCGCGGGGTGTCGATGCCGCTGAGCTCGTTGATCGTGTCCACCAGGAACCGGGCCGTCCCCGCGGGCAGGCGGCCGGCCTGGTCCGCGGTGAGCGACGGCTCGACGAGGGCGCGCGCGATCATCAGGCCGGCCGCGAGCTCGCGGTCGTCCTTCGCGGCGTGCGCGACGAGCTGGACGTCGCGCACGGTGAGCGGCCGGATCGTGACCGTGCCCGTAGCTGAACCAGGCAGCCCCGGCACGCTGACCTCGTGCGTCAGCGAGCTCCCGGCCAGCAGGTCCTCGGCGGTCAGCGTCATGGTCGACCGCCTACTGCGCAGCCGGGAACGTGACCGCGCCGGCGTTGTCGGCGCCGACGTCGAGCACGCCGATGGTCAGCCCGCGGAAGCACAGGTTCTCCATGACGAACTCGTCCTCGGGCAGCACGAACTTCCAGTTCTCGAACTTCACGCCGCCGATCTCGAGGGTCAGCGCCTCGTCGGGACGCGCGGGGTCCGTGAACGCCAGGGAGAGCGCGAACGTCGGCTGCACGTACGGCTCCGCGMCCGCGGTCGCGGACGCGCCCCGCCCGAGCAGCAGGAAGAGCAGCGCGCCGTTGATGTAGGCCCGCCCGATGCTGCCGTGGATCGCGATGTCCCCCGGACTGAGCGAGACCGGGTGCCGCCGGCCGACCTCGTAGAACTCCTTGAGCGCCGTCGTCACCGAGACCTGCACGTCGGTCAGCCGACCGACCGTCTGGATCGCGTACCCGTCGAGCACCGCCTTCGCGTCCGCACCCTCGGGGGTGTCGACGGCGGCGATGCCGAGCGTCCCGTAGGCGCCCGTGTAAACCTCTGTCAGAGCCATGGTGCGTCCTTTACTCGAGGAACATCGTCACCTTGATGAAGTCGATGCTGAACGTGGGCCGGATGACGAGGTCGACCCGGGCGATGCCGCGGATCTCGTCGTCCCGTGACGCGTAGACCGTCAGGTCGTAGCTGATGAGCATCTCGTCGAGGACCATCCCGGCCAGGAAGTTGTTGATGGTCGCCCGCAGGTTGTTGCGCACCCGCTCGTTGTTGAGCAGCCCGATGTACGGCGTGGCCGCGCTGCGGACGCCGAACTTCGCGTAGTCGACGATCCGGCGGGTCGTGATCTGCACCCACGCGGTGTTGGTCGACGTCGTGATGCCCTTGACCAGCCGGAACCCCTGCCGGTTCTCGATCGCGAGCAGCCGGCTGAGCACGAGCTGCTTGAGCTCGGCGTTCGTCAGGTCGTGCTCGAGCCCGTCGACCGACAGGACCTTGTTGGTCAGGCTGATGTGCGCGGGCTGCGCGGACAGGAGCCCGGCGACGGCCGCCGCGGCGTACGCGCCCGGCAGGGTCACCGTGGCGGGCGGCTGCTGCGAGCGGTCGGCCGCCTTGATGCCGGGTCCGACGAGCACCAGCCGGTCGCTGTTGAGCGTGTGCGCCGACGCGTCCTGCACGAACTGGGTGCGATCCGGCTGCAGGGCCGTCCCGACGATGGCGATCCGCTCGCGCTTGATCTCGTCGCCGGACGCGACAGCCGCGTGCGCGGCGAGGTCGTCCCCGAACGACTGGTCCTGCCCCGCGGCGACGACGATGTGCGCGTCCACCTCGAGCAGGGCGTCGAGCCCGGTCTGGTAGTCGGCCCCGGCGGCGCCGTTCGCGCCCCCGCCGAGCGGTGTGGCCGCCACGGGCGACAGCACCTCGGCCGAGCTCGCCAGCGCCGTCGCCGAGACCAGCTGGGAGCCGCTCAGGTCGGCGACCAGGTCGTCGCCGGACACGACGCTGTACTCCTCCGCGGCGGTGATCCCGAGCTTGACGGTGACCTTGACCGCCGCCGACTTGGCGACCGTGTAGGTGGCCAGCACGACGTCGGTGGCGCCGGGTGCGGTGCCGAACGTCAGGAGACCGGAGGTGGTGTCCACCCCCACCTGCGTGGGTCCGGGTGCGGCGTCGTAGACGATCCCCGGCACCTTGTCCGCACCGCCCGCGGACGGCCGCACGAGGATCCGGTTGACGGCGCTGATCACGATCGGGCCGTGCGCCAGCGTGAGCGTGGCGGAGTCGACCTCCTCGCCCGAGACGACCGCGTTGGCGTCCGCCGTGGTCACCGCGACGGTCAGGTCGTTGCCCCACGTGCCGGGCGACTTGGCGGACACCGTCACGTTGGGGCCGCCCGCCGACGCGAGGTCGACGGTCGCCGCCGCGGCGTTGTTGTCGGCCACGCGCACCGCCCAGACGGTGGTCGCGCCGAACTTGTACGCCTGCTCGAGCGCCCGTGTCAGGGTCAGCTCGCCCGAGGCGCCGTCGACCCAGCGGTCGTACGCGCCGAACTTGCCGAGCGCCTCGGAGTAGCTGCCGAGCAGCTGCGGGGTGCCGACGGGACCCTTGCCTGCGGTGCCGACGACCCCCACGTTCCCCACGGTGATGGCGCCGGGGATGATGAGCGCCTCCGGGCGTACCTCGATGAGTACGCCGGGAAGGACTGATTCGGTCATGTCTTCCTCTCCTCCGACGGGTCGTGCACAGCGGGGCCCGTCACCAGTTGCCTGCTAGTGCGGGTTGACCCTGAGATAGACGACTGCGGTCTGGTCGAGCCCCGTGCTGGGGCCCGGCGGCGGGGTGTAGCTCACCGTGAAGCGGTCTGCCGCGGTCGGCAGCAGGACCGGTTCGTCGAGTCGGCGGTCGAACGCCGTGTAGGCGTCGACCGTCGAGTTCGTGTCCCAGTCGCCCATCTCGAGCGCGGGCGTGGGGGTCCCGAGGGCGGCGAACGCGGCCGCAGGGGCGAGCGTCACGTCTGCGTCGGTGTCGGTGGGGCTGGCGCCGGACGTGGCCGCCAGGAACGCGTCGAGGTCGGGCAGGTGGGTGACGGGTCCGCCCGAGCCGGACGAGCGCGCCAACGTCACCGTGCCGCCGAGGGGGACGGGGACGAATGCGAGCGCCGCCAGCCGGCTCACGGCCGCCGGGCCGCGGACCGCGAGCGGCGGCGCCAGCTCGTCGTCCCACCGGGCCATCTCGTCGACGATCGTCTCGAGCTCGCGGGCGCCGCCGACCTCGTTGAGGTCCGCGGTCACCGGGATCCGCGCGATCAGGCTCGCGGCGTCGTCGGTGTCGACGTACTGGTACTCGTAGAGCACGTCGAAGCTGCCCGTCTTGCGCCAGCCCGGCACCGCGTCGACCCGCTCGGCCAGCGTCGTGCCCGTGGCCGCGAGCTTGAGGAAGCCCTCCTGGCGCAGCTCGGTCGTGTCGTCGAGCACCGCCGTCTGCACGTCGAGCATCGCGTCGTCGACGCCCTGCGGGGTCGACGCCCAGACCTGGAAGCGCACGCTCGCGTCGAGCCGTCCCCCGCGCAGGGTGCGGTCACCGAGCGGGCCTGTCGACTCGCTGCCCCGGTGGTTGCCCAGCCCGACGAGCTTCTCCTTGACGCGTTCGAGCGTCACGTTGTTGGGGGGCAGGGGCGCCACCGATGCGGGCAGCCGCAGGCCCAGCACCGCGAGCATGTCGGTGACCACGTCGGTGAGCGCCGGGGCGGCCATGCTCAGCCCCGCCACGCGGACGCCCGCGTCGGGCGACGCGACGAGCCGGTCCTGGATGAAGGACGCAACGTCGGCCGGACGGTCCCAGACCTGCCGCTCACCGCTCTCGGCGTCGGTGACGTACCCGTGCCACTGCGTGTGCCGGGGGGTGTCCTCCCGCTCGAGCAGGGCCCGCACGACGAACGAGCGTGCGACGACGCGGTCGGACCGGTCGTCGTCGATCGTGGCGTCCGCCATGTCACGAGTGCCCCCTTCGTGGTGGTCTGTGCGTCACCCTCGGACGGCGTTGTCTCGACCGCGTCTCCCCCGCGTCTCGGCGACGTCTCCGAGCTCGTCGACACGCCTCTGGACATGCGAAACCCCAGGTCAGCGACCTGGGGCAGGAGAGGGTGAACGTCAGGCGCGGTGCTGGCGCAGCTGTTCGCTCATCGCGTCGATGCTCGAGCGCAGCGCCGCGAGCTCGGCCTGGAACGCCGCGAGGCTCGCCGCGTCGAGACGGCCGGCCCCGATCGCCGGAGGGGCCTCGGGCCCGACCGGCAGGGCCAGGACGGGCGAGTCGGCGAGGGCCGCGAGCCGGCCCGCGACGTCGTCGACGACCGCGGTCCCCGCACCCGGGGCGAACCTCCGGGCCCGGTCGTCGGCCGAGTCGGTGAGGACCGAGATCGACGACGGGCTCACCGTGGCCGGCACGACGAGCACCGCCTGCTCCTTCGGCGCGGCGTGCGTGGTGAGCTCGATCCGCTCCCGCGCGTCGGAGGGCGGGTCGCGCAACGCCTCGACACCGGGCACCCGGTCGTCGACGATCGCAGCGGCCAGCTCCTCGGTCTGCACCGACGGCCGCACTCCGAGCTCGTGCTCGAGCACCCACCGGCACTGGTTCAGCTGGCGCAGCGCCCGCGTCCGGTCGCCCGTGCGGTAGTAGAGGCGCATGAGCCGGCGGTGGCTGCGCTCGTGGGCAGGCTCGACCCCGAGCAGGCGCTCCGCCCAGCCGATCGCCGCCCGCAGGTCGCCACGGCGGTCGTAGGCGCGGCTCAGCGTGTCCATCAGCGTCAGGGACCGGTCCTCGAGGCGGGCACGCGGCGCGAGGCACCACTCGTCGTAGCACCGGGCGAGCAGCGGCCCGCGGTACAGCTCGGCGGTGACCGCGAGGTCGGCGAGCTGCGGGTCCGCCAGCCCGTCCACCCCCAGCGTCTGCGCGGTGCGGGCCGCGTCGGTGAGCTCGGCCGTGTCCACCCAGACCTGCCGGTCCGGGTTCAGGTGCAGGGTCTCCCCCTCGGTCACCAGCAGCCGGGAGCTCTCGTCGACGTCCGGGTCGATCGCGTGATGGATCTGCCAGAGCGTCTGCCGCATGGCCTTCTTGGACGCCTCGCCCTCCGCGTCCGGCCACAGGGCCTCGGCCGCGGTCTCGCGGAGCACGTTGTTCTGGGGTGCGACGAGCACCAGGGCGATCAGGTCCTGGGCCTTGCGCAGCAGCGCGGCCGCGGGCACTCCCGGCGGGTCGTCCACCAAGGCGAACGACCCCATGAGCAGGACCTTGAGCTCGCGCACTTCACCCCCCGGAGCCGCCGATGACAGCTCCTGTGGTCGCGCTCGTCGGCGGACCCTGTCCGCCGGTGGAGCGGGCCGCGATGCTGCATCCCGGGCATTGCCCGGATTGCCGCATCTGCCAGGTTGCTACCGTTTTCCTCCGTTGGGAAGGGGTTACCACCTCGTCCCCTGATACGCCGTCCGCGACCCGTGTCGCGATGTCGGGGGTGCGTGGCAGGGTGAAGTACGCGGATCGCACCATTCACCCGTTCGAATTACCCGCAGACCGCCGACGAAGGAGACGCTGCCGTGTCCACTCTGAACCCCTACCTCAACTTCCGGAGCACGGCCCGCGCTGCGCTCGAGTTCTACGGATCGGTGCTCGGTGCCGAGCCGACCTTCAGCACGTTCGGGGAGTTCGGCATGAGCCAGGACCCCGCGGACGCGGACCTCGTCATGCACGGCCAGCTCACGTCCCCCGGCGGCCTGGTGCTCATGGCGGCGGACACCCCGAGCCACATGGAGGTCGCGGACACCAGCAACATCTCGGTCTCCCTCAGCGGCGAGGACGCGGCCGAGCTCACGGGGTTCTGGGAGAAGCTGTCAGACGGCGCCACGATCACGGTCCCGCTCGAGAAGGCTCCGTGGGGCGACACGTTCGGCATGCTCGTCGACAAGTTCGGTGTGAGCTGGCTGGTCAACATCACCGGACCCACCGCCTGAGAGACGACAACGGCCCCGGTCCGGCTCCGCGACTCTCGTCGCGAACCCGGTCCAGGGCTGTGCAGAGAACGGCCCCGGTCCGGCTCCGCGACTCTCGTCGCGAACCCGGTCCGGGGCCGCATGTCTGGTCAGCACCTATGAGCCATCGCCCACCGCGCCCGCTTGTCCTTGTTGCGCGCGGCTTGAACCGCCCCCGGCGCCATTGGGGGCTGTCGATGACCAGCCACCCGGATCGTGCCCGTCAGTCGCTCTCGTAGCGACGCGTTCCACGTCCGGGCCGGTCGTTCGCGGCGGGATGCTGACACCGCCGTGCAGACCGAAACTGCAGACCGAAGATCGGTCTTCCAGAAGAGTACACGACAACAAGTCAACTGTCCAGAACAGGTGTGCGAACCCCGCCCTCCACGACCACGTTCCGGGCATCGCCCCCGACCCCTCGCCATACTGGCGACATGTCAGCGACCGAGGCGCCGTCGGACGTCGCGGAGCACGCCTCCGAGCGGCACGCGACCTGGAAGGAGCTGTTCTTCGACCTGGTCGTCGTCGCGGGCATCGGCCAGCTGGCGCACCTCGTCCACGCGGACTCCGGGAGCCACAACCTCGGCCTGTACGCGGTCCTCTTCCTCGCGTTCTGGATCACGTGGGCGGGCTTCGCGGTCTACGGCGACATCGCCGGCGACGACGCCCGCCTCCCGGTCCTGCTCGTCGCGATGGTCGGCCTGGCGGTCATGGCCGCCTCCGTGGGCGAGATCCGCGGGACGCACGCCAACGCGTTCGTCGTCTCCTACGTCGTGCTGCGCTGGTTCGCGGCGAGCGTCTGGCAGCGGGGCAAGGTCGTGCTCGACTGGCCGCTGGCCCAGCAAGGGTTCGGCGCGGTCCCGTGGATCGTGTCGCTGTGGGTGGCCGCGCCCGGCAGGTACTGGCTCTGGGCGCTCGGGATCGCGATCGACCTCGTCGCCCTCCTGGCCAACTCGGCCGAACGAACGCTGCGCGAGGCGCAGGAGCGGCTCGAGCACATGCGGCGGTCGGGGCGCGGCCGTCGTGGGGAGTCCGACCTCGTCCTCGAGAGCGCCCGCACGGACGACGCTCACCTGGGCGAGCGGCTCGGACTGTTCGTCATCATCGTGCTCGGCGAGGGAGTCATCCAGATCATCGACGCCGCCGCGGACCAGGAGGTGTGGGACCGCAGCACCGCCCTGACCGCCCTGGGCTCGTTCGCGGTGCTGGCCCTGGTGTGGGCGGTCGGCCTGCAGTACGGGACCGCCGGGATCCCGAACCTGCGGCCGGGGGCGATCGCCCCACGCTTCGTCCTGCTGCTGCACGCCCTGCTGACCGGCACCCTCGCGGCGCTTGCTGCCGGGCTCGGCCTCGCGGTCGAGCACCACGGCGAGACGCTGCCCGCGAGCACCCGCGTCCTGATCTGCTCGGCCGTGGCCGTCTACTGCGCCATCGGGGTCGTCACCGCCCTGCTCGTCGGGACGACCTGGCGCTGGCTGCTCGCCTGGGGACTGCCCAGCGTCGTGGTGCCGGCCCTGCTCGCGGTGTTCGGCACGGACCTGCGCGTGGGCCTCCTGGTCTGGCTCCTGGCAGCCGTGCTCTTCTGGCTCGTGCTGCACAGTCCGGGCCGCCCGACGGGTCCCGCACGCCACGCCGGCGCGCCCGCGGCGGGATGACCGTCCGCCTGGTGGGGCACCTTTGCGCTGGCTGGGACGTTGGCGCTAGCGTCAACCCGACTGCGGTCCCGGCTTCCGGCGGCCGCCCACCGACCGGTCCCGACCGGTCCGGTACAGGAGGATGCGATGCGCGTGCACACTGCCGCTCCCGCCTCCCTCCCGCGCGCCTGCGCGCCCACCTGTTGTCGCTGTCTGTAGAGCGCTGGCCGGTCCTTCGCGCGAGGATGCCCTGACCAGGGCGTGCCTCACGCGCCAGCGCTCGCCCCAGGGTCAGCGACGGACGCCCGCCGTTCACGCTCCTTGCACGACCCGGGACACCCGGTGTCCCGGCGCAGTTCGTCTGTCCCCCACCCGTCGCGTCTGCGGCGGCTCGACCGAAGAGGAACCATGGCACGCATCTACGACGACGCGACGGCGCTCATCGGCAACACCCCGCTGGTCCGCATCAACAAGATCACCGACGGTGCCCCCGCGACCGTCGTCGGCAAGCTCGAGTTCTACAACCCCGCCAACTCGGTCAAGGACCGCATCGGCGTCGCGATCATCGACGCGGCCGAGGCGTCCGGAGACCTCCTGCCCGGCGGCACCATCGTCGAGGCCACGTCGGGCAACACGGGCATCGCGCTCGCGTTCGTCGGCGCCGCCCGCGGCTACAACGTCGTCCTGACGATGCCGGAGACGATGTCCAAGGAGCGTCGCGCCCTGCTGCGCGCGTTCGGCGCCGAGCTCATCCTCACGCCGGGCTCCGAGGGCATGAAGGGTGCGGTCAACCGCGCCGACGAGATCGTCGCCGAGCGGGAGGGTGCCATCCTGGCCCGCCAGTTCGCCAACGAGGCCAACCCCGCGATCCACCGCAAGACCACGGCCGAGGAGATCTGGGCCGACACTGACGGCAAGATCGACATCTTCGTCGCCGGCATCGGCACGGGCGGCACGATCACGGGCGTCGGCCAGGTGCTCAAGGAGCGCAACCCCAACATCAAGATCGTCGGCGTCGAGCCGGCCGAGTCGCCGATCCTCAACGGCGGCGCCCCCGGCCCGCACAAGATCCAGGGCATCGGCGCCAACTTCGTCCCGGAGATCCTCGACACGAGCATCTACGACGAGATCATCGACGTCGACGCCGAGACGGCCGTCAAGGTCGCCCGCCGCGCCGCCGCCGAGGAGGGCCTGCTGGTCGGCATCTCCTCCGGTGCCGCGCTGCACGCCGCGACCCTCCTGGCCAACCGCCCCGAGAACGCGGGCAAGCTGATCGTCGCGATCATCCCGTCGTTCGGTGAGCGCTACCTGTCCACCGTGCTCTACGCCGACCTGCTCGACTGACCGTCCTGGTGGGGCGGAGCGCCTGCACCGGCGCTCCGCCCCGACCGTCCCCCTCCCACACCACAGGACGAAGCCTCCCGATGTCCGCACCGCTGCACTTCCTCGCGACGCTCCAGGAAGACCTGGACGCCGCCCGCAACCGCGACCCCGCGGCACGTTCCCTCGCCGAGGTGGCCCTGGGCTACCCGGGTGTGCACGCCGTGTGGGTGTACCGCCTGGCGCACCGGATGTGGCAGCGCCCCGGCCTGCAGCTGCCGGCACGGCTGATCTCCCAGCTCGCCCGGGCGTTCACGGGCATCGAGATCCACCCGGGCGCCCGTCTGGGCCGCCGCCTGTTCATCGACCACGGCATGGGCGTCGTCATCGGCGAGACCGCCGAGGTCGGCGACGACGTGGTGCTCTTCCACGGGTCGACGCTGGGCGGCAAGTCCATGCGCCACGGCAAGCGTCACCCCACCGTGGGCGACGGGGTGGTCGTCGGCGCGGGCGCCAAGATCCTCGGTCCGGTCTGGATCGGCGCCGGTGCGCAGATCGGCGCCAACGCGGTCGTCATCCACGACGTCCCCGCAGGTGCGATCGCCGTCGGGGTGCCGGCGCAGATCCGCCAGCGGCCCGCCGCCGCCCCGTTCGACGCCGAGATCGACGACCCGGCGATCTACATCTGAGCCTCGCCGCGCTAAAACGTACTGGCGAGTAACCTGGCGCTCGCAGCGTCGACGACGACGCCAGGACACGGAGGATCTGCGATGCGGCTGGGCTACCACACGGGCTACTGGTCGGCCGGTCCCCCACCCGGGGCGCAGGAGGCGGTGCTCGGGGCAGAGCAGCTCGGCTTCGACTCCGTCTGGACCGCAGAGGCGTACGGGTCGGACGCCTTCACGCCGCTGGCCTGGTGGGGCTCGCGCACGTCGCGCATCCGCCTGGGCACCGCGATCGCCCAGATCTCGGCCCGCACCCCGACCGCGACGGCGATGGCCGCCCTGACGCTCGACCACCTCTCGGGCGGCCGCTTCGTGCTCGGCCTCGGGGCGTCCGGCCCGCAGGTGGTCGAGGGCTGGTACGGCCAGCCCTACCCGAAGCCGCTGGCGCGCACGCGCGAGTTCGTGGCGATCGTGCGGCAGGTCCTCGCGCGCGAGGCGCCGGTGACGTTCGACGGCCAGTTCTACCGCCTCCCCCTCCCGGCCGACGAGGGCGCCGGCCTGGGCAAGGCGCTGCGCTCGACGGTCCACCCGCTCCGGGCCGACCTGCCGATCCACCTGGCCGCCGAGGGTCCCCGCAACATCGCGATGACCGCCGAGATCGCCGACGGCTGGCTGCCGCTGTTCTACTCCCCGCGCATGGACGGCTCGTACCGCGACCTGCTCGACGAGGGGTTCGGCAAGCGCGAGCGGCCGGCGGAGGGTTTCGAGGTCGTCGCGACGGTGCCCGTCGTGCTCGGCGACGACGTCGAGTCCGCGGCCGACTCGGTGCGACCGTTCATCGCGCTGTACGCGGGCGGCATGGGCGCCAAGGGGGCCAACTTCCACCGCGACGTGCTCGACCGGCTCGGGTACGCCGAGGCGTGCGACGAGATCCAGGCGCACTACCTGGCCGGTGACCGCGCCCGCGCGACGGCCGCCGTGCCGATCGAGCTGGTCCGCGACATCGCCCTGGTGGGCACTGCCGACGACATCCGCGCACAGCTGCCTGCCTGGGAGGCGACGGCGATCACGACGATGCTCGTCCAGGCCGACCCGCGCACGCTGCCCGCGGTCGCCGCCGTGCTGGCGCCGCAGGCCTGAGACGTACCCGGTGGACGACGACTACGCGGAGGCCGTGCTCGACCTCGTCGCCCAGATCCCGCCGGGCCGCGCGATGACGTACGGGCTGATCGCCGAGATCGTCGGGGACCGGTTCGAGGCGGTCGAGGGCCGGCGCCGCGGCGGGCCCCGGCAGGTGGGCAACGTGCTCGCGCACACCGGCTCGGACGTGCCGTGGTGGCGGGTGGTCAACACGGCCGGCCGGCCGCCCGAGCGGCTCCTGCAGCGCGCGCTCGACGAGCTCCGGGCCGAGCGGACGCCGCTGTCCGCGGACGGCACGCGCGTCGCCCTGCGGGCAGCGATCTGGTTTCCCGACGACTGAGCGTGTCACGTCGGGAGGACCCCGGAACCCGACGTAGCCTGGCTCCGCGCGAACGGCCGTGACCCGGCCCGTGCAGGTACAGCTGGGAGATCCATGGCAATGACCGGGCAGAGCGCGACGCTCGAACGTCCCGCCCCCGTCGCTGTCCAGACCCCCACGCGGATGCCGCACCTGAGGGGTCTGGACGGGATCCGCGCCCTGGCCGTCACGGGGGTGGTGATCTATCACCTCGGTGCGCCGTGGATGCGCGGCGGCTTCCTGGGCGTCGACGTCTTCTTCGTCCTGTCGGGCTTCCTGATCACCACGCTGGTCCTCGACGAGGTCGAGCGCACCGGTCGCTTCTCGTTCCGGCACTTCTACGCGCGACGCGCCCGACGGCTGCTGCCCGCCCTGGGGCTCCTGCTGCTGGCCATGGGCGGCATCGGGCTCGTCCTGCACAGCGAGGCGGGCGAGCTGCGGGGGGACATCGTCGCCGCCGCGGGCTACGTCTCGAACTGGTGGCAGATCGCCGCCGACCGCTCGTACTTCGAGCTCGTCAGCCGACCGCCCCTCTTGCAGCACCTGTGGTCGCTGGCCATCGAGGAGCAGTTCTACCTGGTGTTCCCCCTGGTCGCGCTGCTCGCGATCCGGTGGGGCCGCGCCCGTGTGGGCCAGCTGGCCGCGCTGCTCGCGGTCGCGTCGACCGTCGCGATGGCGGTCCTCGCGATCCGCACGTCGAGCCCGGTCCCCCACGACCCGAGCCGCGTCTACTTCGGCACGGACACCCACTCGATGGGGCTGCTCGTGGGCGCGGCGATGGCGTCGGTCTGGATGCCCTGGCGCACGTGGCAGCGGGCCGGCTCGTGGGCGCACGAGCGCGGACAGGCGGTGCGGCGGTTCGAGGCCGGCGTCACCGACGTCCTGGGCGTGCTCGCCCTGCTCGCGGTGGTCGCCGCGTTCGTCTGGGTCGACGAGTACAGCGCGGCGCTGTACCGCGGCGGGTTCCTCGCGTTCTCGGTGCTCGCGGCGATCCTCGTCGGTGCGGTCGCGGACCCGGCCGGGCTGCTCGGGCGACAGCTGGGCCGCCAGCCGCTGCGCTGGGTCGGTGAGCGGTCCTACGGGATCTATCTGTGGCACTGGCCGGTGTTCGTGCTCAGCCGGCCGGGCATCGACGTCGAGACGTCGCCGTGGCTCGCGACCCCGGCCCGGATCGCGCTCGTGCTGCTGCTCGCCGAGGTGTCCTACCGGTACGTCGAGATGCCGATCCGCCGCGGAGCACTGAGCCGCGCCTGGGTCGCCGCGCGACGGGGCAGCGGGCGGCGCCGGTCCACGTTCGCGGTCGGTGCGGCGTCCACGGCGTTCGTCGTCGTCGCGGTGACCGTCGGTGTCGCCCTCGCGCAGGTGCCCAGCGCGACGGCCGCCGGCAGGACCGTGCAGCCCGGCGTCCCGGCGGCCCTCAACCTGACGCCGAGCCCGACCCCGAGCGCCTCCACCGACTCCTCGTCGCCGCTGGTCGACCCGCGGCCGCACATGACCGCCACGATGCCGCCGCCCCCGGCGCCCGCACCCCCGGCCCCGCCGCCCGACCCGATCGGCGGCGCCTCCGCGTTCGGGGACTCCGTGATGCTCGGCGCCGCCGCGGAGCTCAACGCCCGGGGCATCGCCGTCGACGCGGCCGAGTCGCGGCAGTTCGGGGTCATGGTGGACCTGGTGCTCGCGTCCGCGGCCGCCGGGACGCTCGGGCACACGGTGATCGTGCACGGGGGGACGAACGGCCCGATCGACGAGGCGGCGTTGCGGCGCCTGCTCGACAGCACGCGCGACCGCCGCGTGTACCTGCTCAACGTCCACGTCCCGCGCACCTGGGAGGGGTTCAACGACGACCTGCTCAGCCGGGTGGGCGCCGAGTACCCGAACGTCCACGTCCTCGACTGGGCGGCCGTCGCCGCGGCGAACCGCCCCTGGCTCTACACCGACGACATCCACCTGCGGCCCGGCAGCGGACGCGACGGGTACGCCGACTGGGTCCTGGCGTCGATCCAGCCCTAGCCGGCCGGGCCCGTCCGGCCCTTCCTGGCCCGGTCGGGATCAGTCCCGGCGGATCAGCACCACGGCGCGGTCGTCGTCGTCGCGCGCTCGGACCCCCGCCAGGACCTGCGATGCCCGTCCCCCGCCCGGCGAGAGCACCCGGTCCGCGACGCCCATGAGGCGGTCGATGCCCTGGTCGAGGTCCCCCGCGGCACCGCCCTCGATCACGCCGTCCGTGTAGAGCATGAGGACGTCGCCGCGTTCCAGTCGGCCCGCCCGCGCCTCGCAGACGAAGTCCGCGACGACGCCGAGCGCGGGGCTGCCGATCGTGTCGACGAGCTCGAGCCGCCCCGAGCCCGCGTGCCGCTGGACGGCGGGCGGGTGGCCGGCCGACGAGACCCAGTAGTCGCCGCTCGGCAGGTCCACGGCGACGTGGATGGCGGTGGCAAAGCCCTCCTCCCAGTCCTGGTCGAGCAGGTACCCGTTGGCGGCACCGAGGAACTCCTCGCGCGGGAGCGCGCCGAGCAGGCCGCCGAACGCGCCGGACAGCTGGAGGGACCGGACGCCCGCGCCCAGGCCCTTGCCGGACACGTCGACCAGGACGAGCTCGAGGTACTTCCCGCCGTCCCGGCTGCCCGCGACCATGAAGTCGCCGGAGAACCCGTCGGCGTGCGCAGACCGGATCACGCTGTCGACCTGCCAGCCATCGGGCAGCCGTGGCACCCGGCCGTGAGCCGCGAGGCGGTCGCGCAGGTCGACGAGCATGAGGTCCCCGGGAGCACCCTGCAGGCCCAGGCGCTCGCGCTCGCGCGCGAACGCGATGGTCGCGACGACGAACACGGAGATCACGACGACGATCCCCGGGATGGCGGTCGGCGAGTCCACCCACCACAGCCACCATGTCGCGGCGAGGACGAACGCGCCCAGGACGACGAGGCCGGGGACGAGCAGGAGGAACACCGCGACCAGCTCAAGGAGCAGAAACGCTGACGGCGGGACCCAGGCGGGGAACAGGCGCACGCCCGCGAGGATCAGCGCGCCGATCCCGACCATCGCCGCCGTCAGCGAGGTCTGGGACCGCAGGCCCCACCGGCGCAGGACGAGCGTGGCACGCGTGAGCAGCCCCCGCTCCGGTTCCCACGCGAGTATCCCCACGTCATGAGCGTATCCGGCGACTCGAGCGCTCGGATATGGAGGTGCCACGAGGGCCTCGACCTGGGCACGATGGGTCCATGAGCCCACTACCTGCCGGTTACCGGATCGTCGACGTCGCCGAGTCCCGCAAGGACGAGTTCCTCGAGGTGGACAAGCTCGCCTTCGCGTTCGACAGCACGCCCGAGACCGACGCGCTCGTGCCGGTCACGCTCACCTGGGACCGCACGGTCGGGGTCGAGTCGCCCGACGGCGCGCTCGCCTCGGTGCACGCGTCGTTCGAGTTCCAGCTCCCCGTGCCCGGCACGACGATCGCCTGCTCCGGCCTGACGTGGGTGGGCGCCCGTCCGGACCAGCGCC
Source organism: Cellulomonas sp. P4_A2 (assembly GCF_056402515.1). Classification (NCBI taxonomy): domain Bacteria; kingdom Bacillati; phylum Actinomycetota; class Actinomycetes; order Micrococcales; family Cellulomonadaceae; genus Cellulomonas; species Cellulomonas sp. P4_A2. The sequence continues at coordinate 68,303 of NZ_JBFUHG010000006.1, read as the reverse complement.
GGCGCGGCCTTCTTCACGCGATGATCGACACCCACTTCGAGCGCTCCCTGGGTCGGGGCGAGCCCGTCTCCGCGCTCTTCGCCGCCGAGCACGCGATCTACGGCCGGTTCGGGTACGGGTCGGCGTGCGACGACGTGCGCCTCAAGGTGCCCCGCGGCGCCGCGCTGCGCGACGTGCCGGGCTCGGAGGCGCTGACCGTCCGGTTCGACACGGTCGACGTCGACCGGCACACCCCGGTCGTCGACGCCGTCCATCGGGCCGCCGGCACCGGACGACCGGGCTGGATCACGCGCGACACCCCCGAGCACCAGAGGCGCGCGCTGGCCGACCCGCCGGCCTGGCGCGAGGGCGGCGAGCCGCTGCGCATCGTCACCGTGCTCGACGAGGACGGGGCGGCCCGTGCGTACGCCACCTTCCGCCGCAAGGAGAACTGGACGGACGGCGGTCCGGCCGGCACCGTCCGGATCCGCGAGGCGGCCGCCGTCGATGCCGCCGCGGCCCATCGCCTGTGGTCGTTCCTGCTCGACCTCGACCTCATGGCGAACGTCGAGAGCCCGATGCTGCCCGCCGACGACCCGCTGCTGCTGCTGCTCGTCGACCAGCGCGGCGCCCGGCCCCGGCTGACCGACAACGTCTGGGTCCGGCTGCTCGACCTGCCGGTCGCGCTCGCGGGCCGCCGCTACAGCGCTCCCCTGGACGTGGTCCTCGAGGTCACGGACACGCGCCTGCCCGCGAACGCCGGCCGGTGGCGACTGACCACCGGCGAGCGCGGGGCGGACGGCACGTGGTCGGCCACGGTGACCAGGACCGACGACGACGCCGACCTGGCGCTCGACGTGCGCGAGCTGGGTGCCGCCTATCTCGGCGGGCGCTCGGTCGTGGCCCAGGCGGGGGCGGGCCTCGTCGTGGAGCGGACGGCCGGTGCGCTGCAGGCGACCGGCGCGGCGTTCGCGTGGCCCGTCGCGGCGGTGTGCAGCTGGGTGTTCTAGCGGGTCTGCTCGTAGGCCGTCAGCAGGTCGATGCGGCGCTGGTGCCGCTCGCCCTGGCTGAACGGCTCGGCGACGAACGCGTCGACGAACGAGAGCGCCTCCTCGACGGTGTGCTGCCGCGCACCGATGGAGACGACGTTCGCGTCGTTGTGCTGGCGCGCCAGCCTGGCCGTGTCCAGGTTCCACGCCAGCGCCGCGCGCACGCCGTTCACCTTGTTCGCGGCGATCTGCTCGCCGTTGCCGGAGCCGCCGATGACGACACCGAGCGAGCCGGCGTCCGCGACGACCGCCTCGCCCGCCTCGATGCAGAACGGCGGGTAGTCGTCGAGCTCGTCGTAGGTGTGCGCCCCGTGGTCCACCACGTCGTGGCCGGCGGCTCGCAGGTGCTCGGCCACCGCCACCCGCAGCTCGTAGCCGGCGTGGTCGGAGGCGACATGGATCCGCATGGCCACATCCTGCCGTACCCGGCCGGGTGACCGCGTTCGCGTTCAGCAGATCGCGAAGTCCGCGTCCAGCCTGGCGGCGTCGGCGCCGGTCCGTACGCTGTCTTCATGACGCGCAGTGGCATCGACCTGACCGCACTCGACCCCGACGTCCGTCCCCAGGACGACCTCTACGCCCACGTGAACGGCCTGTGGGCCGCGAGCCACGAGATCCCCGCGGACCGCGCGATGGACGGCTCGTTCCGCGCCCTGCACGACCAGGCCGAGGAGCAGGTCCGGGACATCATCACCGACGCCGGGGCGGCCGCCGCCGACGGGACCTCGACCGACCCGGTCGAGGCCAAGGTGGGCGGCCTGTACGCCAGCTTCATGGACACCGACACCATCGCCGCGCGCGGGCTGGACCCGCTGCGCGTGGACCTCGCGCTCATCGAGGGCGCGACGTCCCAGGCCGAGCTGACCGGCGTCCTCGGCGCACTGCAGCGCACGGGCGGCGCCGGCGGCGTGGAGTTCGGCGTCGACAACGACTCGAAGGAGCCGACGCGCTACGTCGTGCTCCTGGCCCAGGGCGGGCTCGGGCTCCCCGACGAGTCGTACTACCGCGACGAGCAGTACGCGAGCGTGCTGGCTGCCTACCGCCCGCACGTCGCGACGATGCTCCGGCTCGGCGGGGTCGCGGCCGACGAGGAGGCCGCGGACGAGCTCGCCGGCCGCGTCGTCGGGCTCGAGACCAAGCTCGCCGCCGCGCACTGGGACGTGGTCAAGGACCGCGACGCGGACCTCACCTACAACGCGATGACGCTCACCGAGCTGGTCGAGCGGGCGCCCGGCTTCGACTGGAGCTCCTGGGTGCTCGCGCTGGGTGCCCCCGTCGGCGCGTTCGACCGGCTCGTCGTGCGCGAGCCCTCGTTCGCCGAGGCGTTCGCCCAGCTGTGGCAGTCCGAGCCGCTCGAGGACTGGCAGGCCTGGCTCTCGTTCCACCTGGTCAGCAGCCGTGCGTCGTACCTGACGGACGACCTGGTCGACGCGAACTTCGACTTCTACGGCCGGACCCTGACCGGCGCGCAGGAACTGCGGGACCGGTGGAAGCGCGGGGTCTCCGTGGTCCAGGGCGTGCTCGGCGAGGCGGTCGGCAAGGTCTACGTCGAGCGGCACTTCCCGCCCAGCCACAAGGCGCGCATGGAGGAGCTCGTCGGCCACCTCGTCGAGGCGTACCGCGAGTCGATCACGGAGCTGGACTGGATGGGCGAGGACACCCGCGCCAAGGCGCTGGCCAAGCTCGACGCGTTCACCCCCAAGATCGGCTACCCCGTGCGCTGGCGCGACTACAGCGCGCTCGTGGTGGAGCCGGACGACCTCGTCGGCAACATCAAGCGTGCGCACGCAGCCGAACAGGATCGTGAGCTGGCCAAGATCGGCAAGCCGATCGACCGCGACGAGTGGTTCATGACGCCGCAGACCGTGAACGCCTACTACAACCCCGGCATGAACGAGATCGTCTTCCCGGCCGCGATCCTGCAGCCCCCGTTCTTCGACGCCGACGCCGACCCCGCGGTCAACTACGGCGGCATCGGCGCGGTCATCGGTCACGAGATCGGCCACGGGTTCGACGACCAGGGCTCCAAGTTCGACGGCGACGGCCTCCTCGAGGACTGGTGGACCGCCGACGACCGGGCCGAGTTCGAGACCCGCACCAAGGCGCTCATCGACCAGTACTCCGCGTTCTCGCCCCAGCAGCTCGGCGGGAGCCACCACGTCAACGGTGAGCTCACGATCGGGGAGAACATCGGCGACCTGGGCGGCCTGTCCATCGCCCTGAAGGCCTACCGGATCGCCCTCGGCACGCCGCTGTCGGAGGCGCCCGTGATCGACGGGCTGACCGGGGTGCAGCGCGTGCTGCTCGGCTGGGCGCAGGTCTGGCAGGCCAAGGGTCGCGACGAGGAGATCATCCGCCGCCTCGCGATGGACCCGCACTCCCCGAACGAGTTCCGCTGCAACGGCGTGGTCAGCAACGTCGACGAGTTCTACGACGCGTTCGACGTCCAGCCGGGCGACGCCCTGTACCTCGCTCCTGAGGACCGCGTGCGGATCTGGTGAGCGTCGGTCCCCTGGGTCGTCGACCGACGGCTCAGGGGATCTCGCTCCAGCTGGCGCGCGCCAGCTTGAAGCCGACGTCGTCGCCGTCGACGCACTGGACACCGTCCTCGCCGCTCGCGCAGGTGTAGTCGCCGACGGTGGTGGACTGCCCGTACGCGAGCACGGGCACGTCGTCGCCGGCGGCCGCGGGCGGCGGGCCGCTCACGCACGAGAAGGCGACGCCGTCGGCGTTGAGCACCAGCACGTGGCCCGTCACCTCGGTGCACCCCGCGACGACCGGCGGCGCGTACGTGTAGCTCGCGATCGTGCAGGTCACCCCGTCGACCGACATGGTGCAGGCGATGTTGCCGCTCGGCATCGCGAACTGCGTGACCTCGGTCGAGGGTGCGGACGCGCTGCCGGACGGCTTCGTCGACGCGCTCGTCGCGGCCGGGGTGCCCGCGGTGTCGTCGGCTCCTCCGCCGCCGTCGCCCCGGCTGAGCGCGATGCCGACCAGCAGCACCACGAGCAGGACGTCCACGACGACGAAGACGATGATCAGCGTGCGCCGGGACATGTCACCTCCGCGGGCCGCGAGCGACCCGATCGACTGCAAGACCGGCGTCCAGGATCACACGGGAGCAACCGGACAGGCGAACTCGGGGGTCACGGCAGGAGGGCACCACGGGTGGGTGCCCTCCCCGCCGGAGGTCAGAACGAGGGGCTGGCGGTCCGCGAGCGCTTGAGCTCGTAGAAGCCGGGCACGCTGGTCATGAGGGCGAGCCCGTCGAAGAGCCGGCCGGCCGCGTCGCCCGTGGGCGCGGGCGTGACGACGGGTCCGAAGAACCCGATGCCGTCGATGGCCACGACGGGCGTGCCGACGTCCTCGCCGACGAGCGAGATGCCCTCGTTGTGGGACTCGCGCAGCAGGGCGTCGACCTCGTCGGTGCCGGCGACGTCGGCCAGCGACGCAGGCAGACCGACCTCGGCGAGCGACTCGGTGATGATGCCGTCCCAGTCGTCGCGACCGCCCGGGTGGCGACGGGTGCCCATGGCGTCGTACAGCGGCTTGATGACCTCGTCGCCGTGGTCGCGGGCCGCGGCGATGATCACGCGCACCGGTCCCCAGCCCTCGTCCAGGAGCTCGCGGTAGCGCTGCGGCAGGTCCGGCTTCTTCTCGTTGAGCACGGAGAGGCTCATGACGTGCCAGCGGACCTCGACGTCACGGATCGCGCTCACCTCGTCCATCCACCGTGAGGTCATCCACGCCCAGGGGCAGAGGGGGTCGAACCAGAAGTCGACGACCGGGCGCGAGCTGCTCACAGGGGTTCTCCAGAGGGTTGACGGACGGTGCCGTTCGTCGACAACGACCGATGCCCCGGGAAACTTCCCGATCAGGTGCGCGAGACCACGACCAGCGCGGCGGCCCGCCCGGGGATCGCGCTGACTCCCCCACCGCGGCGAGCGCCGGCCCCGGCCAGCAGCACCCGCGGGTGCTGCGTCTCGACGCCCCAGCCGCCCACCTCGTCGTCTCGCTCGGCCCACGGCCACGACAGGTCGCGATGGAAGATGTGCCCGCCGGGCAGCGCGACGTCCGCCTCCAGGTCGACGGGGCTGCGGACCTCGAGGCACGGGTTGCCGTCGGCGTCGGGCAGGAGGCAGTCCTCGATCGGGTCGGCGAGCACGCTGTTCATCGACGCGAGCGTGGCCGCGAGCGCCGCCGCCCGGGCCGCGTCGGGGTCGTCGACGAACAGGCGGGCCGGCATGTGCAGGCCGAAGGCGGTGAGGGTGTGGGCGCCGCTCGCGCGCAGCTCCGGGCCGAGGATCGAGCCGTCGGTCAGGGAGTGGCAGTAGGTCTCGACGGGCGGGAGGGTGGGGATGCGTCCGGCTGTCGCCTCCGCGTGGGCCTGCTCGAGCTGGGTCGCGGTCTCGTTGACGTGGAACGTGCCCGCGAACGCCAGCGCGGGGTCCATGCCGGAGCGCAGGCGCGGCAGCCGGCTCAGCACCATGTTGACCTTGAGCTGCGACCCCTCCGGCGCGGGTTCGGTGGGGTCGTCGCCCAGCAGCCGGTCGAGCACGCGGGGAGCGCACGCGGCGAGCACGAACCGGGCGCCGGCGTGGTGCTCGTACCCGTCGTCGTCGGTCCACGTGACCTCGGCGGGCTGGTTGCTGCTGCCCGGGTCGACGTGCGTGACGGTGGCGCGGGTGCGCAGGTCGGCGCGCCACGACCGCGCCGCCTCCTCGAGCGCCGCCTCGACCGCGCCCATGCCGCCGACGGGCACGTCCCAGTCCCCGGTCCCGCCGCCGACCACGTGGTACAGGAAGCACCGGTTCGCGGGACCGGCCTGCCGGGTCGAGGCGAACGTGCCGATCAGTGCGTCGGTGAGCACCACGCCGCGCACGAGGTCGTCGCGGAACGTCGCGTCGACGATGTCGCCGATCGGGTTCTCGACGAGGTCGCGCCAGTCGGCCTCGCCGAGCAGCGTGCGGGCGTCGGCGCTCGACAGCAGGGGCTCGGTCATCGTCGGGAAGAGCCGGGCGGCCAGGGCCCCGGTCCGCTCCCCGAACGCCCGCCACGCGTCGAGGTCCCCTGCCGCGCCGACGGACGCGAACGAGGCGGCGGTCGTCGCGGCGTCGCCGGTGTCCACGAGCAGCCCCCGGGTCGGGTCGTCCGGGACGGGCGTGTACGAGGCGTACCGACGTCGCCGCAGCTCCACGGACAGCCCGAGCTCGGTCAGCACCCGGTGCGGCAGGAGCGAGACGAGGTAGGAGTAGCGCGACACCCGGGCATCGACCCCGGGGAACACCCGCTCGGACCGGGTGGCGCCGCCGAGGTGCTCGCCGCGCTCGAGCACGAGGACGGCGAGGCCCACGCGGGCCAGGTACGCGGCGGCGGTGAGCCCGTTGTGGCCACCGCCGACCACGATCGCGTCGTAGGTGCCGTCCACGCGACGACAGTAGGCCGAGCGTCCAGGAGGCACGGCCAGGCTCGCCCGTGCATGCGATGATCGAGCGGCCTTTTGGACCGTCGGGCCTGCACACACCTGCGGCGCCGACAGCTGCTGATCCACGACCCAAGGAGAGTCTGCGTGCCTGGAGAGAACCTCACCCGAGCCGAGGCGCGCGAGCGTGCAGCCGTCGTGCGGACCGAGTCGTACGAGGTCGCGCTCGACCTCACGACAGGTCCGACGACCTTCACCTCCCGCACCGTGGCCCGGTTCGCCGCCACCCCTGGGGCGAGCACGTTCATCGACCTGATCGCGCCCACCGTGCACGAGGTCACGCTCAACGGGCGCGCGCTCGACGTCGACGCCGTCGTCGCCGACTCCCGGATCGCGCTGACCGACCTCGCCGAGAGCAACGAGCTCGTCGTCGTCGCCGACGCCGCGTACATGAACACCGGCGAGGGCCTGCACCGCTTCGTCGACCCGGTGGACGACGAGGTCTACCTCTACTCCCAGTTCGAGGTGGCCGACTCGCGGCGCGTGTTCGCCGTGTTCGAGCAGCCCGACCTCAAGGCGACGTTCGCGTTCACCGTGACCGCGCCGGCGCACTGGACCGTGGTGTCCAACTACCCGCAGGTCGGCGCGCCCGTCGCCGTCGCGGACGGCACCAACAAGAACGGCGGCGTCGACGAGGGCACCGCGACCTGGACCTTCGAGCCGACACCCCGGATCGCGTCCTACATCACCGCGATCATCGCCGGGCCGTACCACGGCGAGCACCAGGAGCTGACGAGCTCCGACGGCCGCACCGTCCCGCTCGGCGTCTACTGCCGCGGGTCGCTGGCCGAGCACCTCGACACCGACAACATCCTCGACGTCACGCGCCGCGGGTTCGAGTTCTACGAGCGCACGTTCGGCGTCCCGTACCCGTTCGCCAAGTACGACCAGCTCTTCGTCCCGGAGTTCAACGCGGGTGCCATGGAGAACGCGGGCGCGGTGACGTTCCTCGAGTCGTACGTGTTCCGCTCCAAGGTCCCCGAGGCGACCATCGAGCGCCGCGCGGTGACGATCCTGCACGAGCTGGCGCACATGTGGTTCGGCGACCTGGTGACCATGCGCTGGTGGGACGACCTGTGGCTGAACGAGTCGTTCGCCGAGTACGCGTCCACGCTCGCCGCCGCGGACGCCACGCAGTGGACCAGCGCCTGGACCACGTTCTCGTCGCTCGAGAAGAACTGGGCCTACCGCCAGGACCAGCTCCCCTCGACGCACCCGATCGTCGCCGACATGCGTGACCTCGAGGACGTCGAGGTCAACTTCGACGGCATCACCTACGCCAAGGGCGCGAGCGTGCTCAAGCAGCTGGTCTCCTGGGTGGGCCAGGACGAGTTCTTCGCCGGCGTGCGCGCCTACTTCGCCAAGCATGCGTGGGGCAACACCGAGCTCAAGGACCTGCTCGCCGAGCTCGAGACGACCAGCGGTCGCGACCTGTCCGCCTGGTCGTCGCTGTGGCTCGAGAAGGCCGGCGTCACGCTGCTGCGCCCGGAGATCACGGTCGACGACGCCGGCGTCATCACGTCCTTCGCGGTCCTGCAGGAGGTTCCCGACGCGTACCCGGTGCAGCGCCCGCACCGTCTGGCCGTCGGCGGGTACGACGTCGACGCCGCCACCGGCCGGCTCGTCCGCACGGCGCACGTCGAGCTCGACGTCGACGGCGCGCGGACCGAGGTGCCTGCGCTCGTCGGCGTGCCGCGCCCGGCGCTGATCCTGGTGAACGACGACGACCTCGCCTACGCCAAGATCCGCCTGGACCCGCAGTCGCTGGCCGCCGCGATCGAGCACCTGGGCAAGTTCGACGACTCGCTGCCCCGCACGCTCGTGTGGACCGCCGCCTGGGACGCCACGCGAGACGGCGAGACCCCCGCGCGCGAGTTCGTGCACCTGGTCCTGGGCAACCTGGCGGCCGAGACGGACTCGTCGGTCCTCCTGGTCCTGCTGCGCCAGCTGTCGACGACGCTCGACCTGTTCGTCGCGCCCGAGCACCGGCAGACGTCCGACCCCGCCGCCGCCGATGCCCTGCTCGGCCTGGCGCGCGCGGCCACGGCTGGGTCGGACACCCAGCTGCAGCTTGTCAAGGCGTTCGCGGGTCGTGCCGCCACAGCCGGTCAGCTGGACGCCGTGCGCGACCTGCTGGACGGGCACACGACGCTCGAGGGTCTCTCGATCGACACCGACCTGCGCTGGGAGCTGCTGACCTCGCTGGTCGCCGGTGGACGTGCCGGCGAGCCCGACATCGCCGCACAGCTCGCGGCCGACCCCACCGCCACCGGACAGCGCGCCGCGGCCGCCGCCCGGGCAGCCGTGCCGACCCCGGAGGCGAAGCAGAGCGCCTGGGCCGCGGTGTTCGACGGGGACCTGCCGAACGCCATCCAGGCCGCGACGATCGCCGGCTTCGGCCGCGTGCACGACATCGGCCGGCTGCTGCCCTTCGTCGCGCCGTACTTCGAGGGTCTCGAGCAGGTCTGGGAGGCCAAGACGAGCGAGATGGCGCAGAACATCGTCGTCGGCCTCTACCCGACCGACCTGGCCGGCGACACCCGCGTGGACGTCCTCGGCCTGACCGACGAGTGGCTCGACGCGCACCCGGACGCCCCGCCGGCCCTGCGCCGGCTGGTCCTGGAGTCCCGCGACGGCGTCCGTCGCGCCCTCCTGGCCCAGGACACCGACCGCCGCGGCTGACCCGCGCAGGAGCGGCCCCGCACAAGTGCGTGCGGGGCCGTTCGCGTCTGAGTGGCCAGCCGCCGACGGAGGGTCCGAACGCCCACGGAGCGTGGTGCACCACCAGCCTCCGGCGGTGGTTCCGACGCTCCGTCGGCGGTGCTGCCGGGTGCCGAGATCAGCGACCGGTGGCGGCCAGCCAGCGGTCCGCCTCGCCCGGGGAGCGCAGACGGACCACCGGGACAGCGGACTCGCGCTGCACGGCCTCGTAGCGTGCCCGGTTGCCCGCGTGCGACGTCCACGCCCAGAGCACGATGTTCTGCTCGCGGTCCGCCCGGACCAGGTTTGCCAGGTTCTCGCGGTTGCCGTGCCACAGCTCGGTGCGGCGCAGCCCCCGCGACAGCGTGCGACGCACGACCCGGCTCATCACGACCCGGCGCGGACAGTCGAGCCAGACGATCGCGTCGGCGTCGTCGTCGAGCAGGCCGTCGAGCCGCGTGGCCCAGTTCCCGTCGGCCACCCAGCCGTGCGACCCGGCGACGAACGCCCGGATGAGGGCGTGCGCCTCGTCGAGGTCGCGGAAGGTCCAGCCGGCGTCCCAGAAGACCTCGTCCAGCTCGAGGTGCGGGACGTCGAGCGCCGCGGCGAGCCGCCGCGCGAACGTCGTCTTGCCCGAGCCGGACGTGCCGACGACACGGATCCGGCGCACCGGCTCAGCCGTTGAGGACGGCCGCCAGCGAGCGCAGCCGGGCGTTCGTGAACAGGTCGTCGACCAGCACGACCTGGCCCGAGCTGTCCGCGAGCGGCACCTTCCAGTTCGGGTACTCCTGGTCCGTCCCGGGCTGGTTCTGCGCGCGGCGCTCCCCCACGGCGTCGGCCAGCGAGACCCCGACCAGCACGGACGGCGTGGCCAGCACGTACATGTGCAGGGCCTCGATGATCTCCCGCTCGGAGGGGTCGTCGCCCAGCAGGCCGCGCTCGCGGAGCACGCCGAGCATCTGGTCGCGCTCGGCGATCGCTGCCGCCCGGACCACCGCGACCGGCTCGGTGAGCAGCCCGAGCCGCTCCCGGATCGCGACGTGCTCGCCGGCCAGGTAGCCCGCGCTCGGCGGCAGGTCGTGGGTGGTCACGGTCGCCAGGACGAGCGGACGGTAGTGCTCGGGCGGCAGCGGGGCGCCGTGCATGTCCCGCTCGAACCACAGCACGCTGGTGCCCAGGATCCCGCGGTCGGAGAGGTAGTCGCGGACCCACGGCTCGACGACCCCCAGGTCCTCGCCGATCACGACCGCGCCCGCGCGGTGCGCCTCGAGGGCCAGGATCCCGACGAGCGCCTCGTGGTCGTACCGGACGTAGGCACCGTCTCCGGAGTCGGCGCCCTCGGGGATCCACCACAGCCGGAAGAGACCGATCACGTGGTCGATGCGGATGGCACCGGCGTGCCGCAGGACCGTGCGGAGCATGTCCCGGTACGGCCGGTACGCCGCGCGGGCGAGCGCGTCCGGGCGCCACGGCGGCTGCGACCAGTTCTGGCCCTGCTGGTTGTACATGTCGGGCGGTGCGCCCACGGTCGCGCCGCGGGCGAGCACGTCGCCCAGCGCCCACACGTCGGCGCCCTCGGGGTGCACGCCGACCGCGAGGTCGTGCATGATCCCGAGCGCCATGCCCCCGTCGAGCGCCGCGCGCTGGGCGTCGGCGAGCTGCTCGTCGGCCTGCCACTGCAGCCACATGTGGAACTCGACGCGGTCGGCGAGCTCCGTGCGCGCCTCCGCGACGAACACCGACGACGGGTCGCGCGCCCCGACAGGCCACTCGTGGCCCTCGTACCGCTCGGCCAGCGCGCACCAGAGCGCGAAGCTCTCCAGCCCGGCGCCCTCCTGCTCGACGTAGCTGTCGAACGCCGCCTGCCGCGCGGCGGAGCGTGGCTGGGCGAACACCACCTCGAGGGCGGCGCGCTTGGCGGTCCAGGCGGCGTCCCGGTCGATGGGGCCGGCGTCGCGGTCGGTCGCCAGGACGGGCTCGGCGGCCCACTCGACGAGCGTGCGGTCCGCCGCCGAGAGGTAGCCCGCCTCCCGCACGTCCTCGACCCGGATGTACAGCGGGTTCACGAACCGGCGCGTGGTCGGCAGGTACGGCGACGGCGTCATCGGCACGGTCGGCTCGGCCGCGTGCAGCGGGTTGATGAGGAGGAAGTCCGCGCCGAGCTCACGCCCGGCCAGCCAGCCGATCTCGGCGAGGTCGGCCAGGTCCCCGACGCCCCAGGAGGCGTTCGAGCGGACCGAGTAGAGCTGGGCCATCAGGCCCCAGGACCGGTGCCGGCGGATCGAGTCGGGCACGTCGAGGTGCGTGGGCGTCACCACCAGCGGGCTGTGCGCCTCGGCCGACGGCCCGGTCGCGACGATCTCGTGCCAGCCCAGCGGCAGGTCGTCGGGAAGCGTGAACGTGGCGCGCCCGACCAGACGGCCGTCGACCGTCCGCGGTGCGACGGACACGTCGGCCTGCGCGACCTCGCGGCGGCCGCCGCCGACCTCGGGGTCCAGCTCGACCCACACCTCGACCGGGTCACCGTGGTTGACGTGCACGGGGACGTGGGCGTGCCGGCCCTCCCGGACCACGAGCACGGGCGGCAGGACGCGGCGCCACGGCATGTCCTCGACGTGCGCGATAGCCAGGTCGATCCGCTCGGGCGACGACGCGTCGACCCCGAGGGCGCCGAGCACGCCCTGCAGCGTCGCGGTGCTGGCACGACGGTTCTGGCCGTGGAAGTCCCAGTGGTCGGGCACCACCCCGTAGGCCGCGGCCAGGCGTAGCAGGGCGTCGGACGCAGGTACCGGGTCGTCGGCCACGGACCGATCCTGCCAGAGCCCTACGCGCACACGCAGGACGTATGCAGCCGGGTGCGTCACAAAGGACCCGTTCACCAGCAGCCGTCGTAACCTTGCGGACCATGACGGCACCTGCTTTGCGTCCCTACCCGCCGGCCACGAGGCTCGATCTGGTCGACGACCTGCACGGCCACCCGGTGGCCGACCCGTACCGGTGGCTCGAGGACGAGACCTCCGACGAGACGCAGGCGTGGTCGGCGGCGCAGGACGAGCTCTACCAGGGCTACCGCTCCGAGCTGCCCACCGACGGCCCCCTGTCCGCCGACGCGCTCGGGGCCCGCCTGCGCGAGCTGCTCGGTGCGGGGTTCGTCAGCCCGCCCGCGTGGCGCGGCGACCGGCGGTTCTTCTCGCGGCGCTCGGGCGACCAGGAGCACGCCGTGGTGGTCGTCGCGGAGGGCGACGACGAGCGCGTCCTGCTGGACCCGATGCTGGTCGACCCCGAGGGCACGACCACCCTGGACTCGTGGCAGCCGTCGAAGGAGGGCCACCTGGTGGCCTACCAGATGTCGACCGGCGGCACCGAGGAGAGCGTCCTGCGCGTCCTCGACGTGGCGACCGGCGACGTCGTCGACGGCCCGATCGACCGTGCCCGCTACTCCCCGGTGGCCTGGCTGCCGGGCGGCGAGGCGTTCTTCTACGTGCGCCGCCTGGCTCCCGAGCTGCTCCCGGCCGACGAGGCCCAGTACCACCGCCGGGTCTGGCTGCACCGGGTGGGCACGCCGGCGGAGCAGGACGTCGAGGTGTTCGGCGACGGCCTCGACCACACCAACTACTACGGCGCCTCGGTGTCGCGCGACGGCCGCTGGCTGATCATCTCGGCGTCCGCGGGCACCGCCCCTCGCACCGACGTGTGGATCGCGGACCTGTCGACGTCGCCCCTGGACGCGCCGGCGTTCGTCGACGTCGCGGTCGGCCTGGACGCGGAGACCGGTGCCTGGGTGGCCCGAGACGGCCGGCTCTACGTGCACACCAACCTCGACGCACCGCGCGGACGTCTCGCAGTCACCGACCCGACGAGGCCCGGGGTCGAGCACTGGACGACGCTGCTCGCCGAGGACCCGACCGCGGTCCTGGAGGACGTCGCGTTCGCGGACGGCGGCGGGGACGACCGGACACCGACCGCCCTGCTCGCCTCGTGGCGCCGGCACGCGGTCTCCGAGGTGTCCGTGCACGACCCGGCCAGCGGCGAGCTGCTGGACACCGTCCCGCTGCCGGGGCTCGGGTCGATCTCGGGCCTGGTCACGCGGCCCGAGGGCGGTCAGGACGTCTGGTTCTCCTACGCGGACCACACCTCCCCGTCGAGCGTCCACGTGCTCGATGCCGCCACGCGGCGCACGACCCTGTGGGCGGCTCCTCCCGGGCTCGTCGCCGACCTGCCGGACGTCGTCGCGCAGCAGATCGACGTGGTCAGCAAGGACGGCACGGTCGTGCGCGCGTTCGTCGTCGCCCTCGAGGACTCCCTCGACGCGACCGGTGTTCCGACGAAGCCCGCCCCCACGATCCTGTACGGCTACGGCGGCTTCCAGATCTCGCTCGACCCCGCCTACTCCGCGTCGACGCTCGCGTGGGTCGAGGCCGGCGGCGTCTACGTCGTCGCCAACCTGCGCGGCGGCGGCGAGGAGGGAGAGCAGTGGCACCGCGACGGCATGCGGGGCAACAAGCAGAACGTGTACGACGACTTCCACGCCGTCGGTGAGCACCTCGTCGCTAACGGTTGGACGACGCCCGAGCAGCTCGCGTGCTGGGGCGGGTCGAACGGCGGCCTGCTGGTCGGCGCCGCGGTGACCCAGCGACCCGATCTCTTCGCCGCGGCGGTGTGCTCGGCTCCCCTGCTCGACATGGTCCGCTACCAGCTGTTCGGCCTCGGCGTCACGTGGACCGAGGAGTACGGCGACGCCGAGGACCCGACCGAGCTCGGCTGGCTGCTCGGCTACTCGCCGTACCACCGCGTGGTCGACGGCACCGACTACCCGGCCACGCTGTTCACCGTGTTCGAGGGCGACACGCGCGTCGACCCGCTGCACGCGCGCAAGCTGGCGGCGGCACTCCAGGCGGCGACCAGCGGTGACGCCTCGACCCGGCCGATCCTGCTGCGCCGCGAGACCGGCGTCGGGCACGGCGGCCGGTCGTTGTCCCGCAGCATCGGGCTGTCGGTGGAGCAGCTGCAGTTCGCCGCAGACCGCACGGGCCTGTGGGTCCGCGCGTGATCACCGCGGACCCGTCCCCGAGCCCCACCTCGCTGATCGACTCCAGCAAGGCACCGCAGACCTGGCAGGAGTGGTTCGTCGGCATCCCCCTGCGCATCATCCTCATCGTCGGCATCAGCTCGATCGCGCTGTGGCTGATCCGCCGATCGATCCGTGGGATCACCAACCGCGTCGCCGACGGCACGCCGTGGCTGGAGCGGGGCATGCTCAAGCCGCTCGGCGACAGCGCGGTCGGCGCCGTGCTCGACAAGGCCAACCCGCTGGCCAACGCGCGGCGGGCCCAGCGCGCCCGCACGATCGGCTCGGTGCTGCGCTCGACCGCCACGATCGTCGTCGGCGGCACCGCGTTCTTCATGATCCTGGACGCGCTGGGCATCAGCCTCGCGCCGTTCATCGCCTCGGTCGGCGTCATCGGGGTTGCGCTCGGCTTCGGCGCGCAGAGCCTGGTGAAGGACTTCCTCACCGGCCTGTTCATGCTCCTCGAGGACCAGTACGGCGTCGGCGACGTCATCGACGTGGGACCGGCCAACGGCACCGTCGAGGCCGTCACGCTGCGCATCACCAAGATCCGCGACGCCGACGGCACCCTCTGGTACGTCCCGAACGGCACGATGCTGCGGGTCGGCAACAAGACGCAGGGCTGGGCGACGGCGGTCGTCGAGATCGACGTCGACTACTTCGCCGACCTCGACCAGGTCCGGTCCCTGCTGGCGGAGGCCGCGGCTCGCGTCGCGGCCGACCCCGTGACCGGCTCGCACATCCTCGGCGAGCCGACGATCACCGGGATCGAGAAGCTCAGCGCCGACGCCGTCACGTTGCGCCTCAAGGTCAAGACGTCGCCCGCGCAGCAGTGGGAGGTCGCCCGCGAGCTACGGATCGCGGCCCGCCAGGTGCTGGAGCAGGCGGACGTGCCGCKGGCCGGCCMGCGGGACCTGATGGCGACGCACCGGGCACTCGTGGCCGAGCGCGACGACGTCCCCGATCCCCACGACACGCCGCTGGACGACATGGTCAACGAGCGCGACGCTCGCAGGGCGGCCTCGGCGGCCCCGTCGGAGGAGTGAGCCTCAAGCCCAGTCGAGCAGCGGGTCCCCGGCGCGCACGGTTCCGCCCTCGGGCACCAGGACGGTCAGCAGGTCCGGGTCGGCCTGCAGGGCGACGACCGGGCAGATGGTGGCCAGCTCGGCGGCGTGCACGTCGACCGGCGACCACGTGATCAGGTGGTCGCCCGCGCGCACGGTCTGGCCGCCCTCGACGTGCAGCGTGAACCCGGAGCCGGCGAGGCCGACCGTGTCGATGCCGAGGTGGACCAGGACGGTGCGCCCCTCGTCCAGCTCGAGCGCGAACGCGTGCGGGTGCAGCGCGCCGATCACGCCGTCGGCCGGGGCGACGACGGTCTGGGTCTGGGTGCGCAGCGGCTCGATCGCCAGACCGGGACCGACCATGCCCTCCGCGAACACCGGGTCGGGCACGGCGGTGACCGGCAGCACGACGCCGGTCAGGGGGCTGACGAGCCGCAGCGTAGCCATCGTCGGGGATACCCGACCGTGGGTCAGCGCAGGGAGTCGAGCTCGGCGGCGAGGTTGTCGGCCTCCGGGCCGACGATCACCTGGACGATGCGGCCCGAGCGCACGACACCGAACGCGCCGCTGGCCTTGAGCGCGCCCTCGTCGACGAGGTGCGCGTCAGTGACCTCGACGCGCAGGCGGGTGATGCAGGGCTCGAGGTCCAGGACGTTCGAGTTACCACCCAGCGCTGCGAGGATCTGCTCTGCCTTGCTCATGGAACTCCTCAGCTCGCGGGCGCGTGCCATTACGCGCGCGACGCCAAGACTAACCCCGCCCACGCGCGACCACGGCCGAAGGGCCCTGGACGGCGCGGCCCGCTGGCGTTCAGGGTCGTGGAAGCCGCACACTGCGTCAGGACGACGAGGAGGTCACGCCGGTGAGTGCCGTGCACGCTGAACACCCCACGGTCATCACCGGCATCGGGGTGAGCCCTGGGCGCGTGGTCGCGCCCGCCGTCCTGATGCCGGACCCGGTCGCGGAGCCACCGTCGGGTCGGCGCCTTCCGCCCGGCACGGACTACGCGGCCGAGGCGACCCGCATCAGCGCCGCGTCCGAGGTGGTGCGCGCCGCGCTCGACGCCGCCGCCGACCTCGCCGAGGGCGAGAGCGCCGACCTGCTGCACGCGACCGCGGCCATCGCTGCCGACCCGAGCCTCGTCGAGGACGCCGAGCAGCGCGTCGTCAACGACCGGCTGGTGCCGGAGCGTGCCGTGTGGGAGGCCGCCGAGGCGGTCGCCGAGCAGTTCGAGGCGCTCGGTGGCTACTTCGCCGAGCGGACGCAGGACATCGCCGACGTCCGCGACCGGCTCGTCGCACACCTGACCGGGCGCCCGGCGCCCGGTGTGCCCGCGCACGAGGAGCCCTTCGTGCTCGTCGCGGCCGACCTCGCCCCGGCGATCGTCGCGACCCTGGACACCGCGCGCGTGCTGGCGATCGTGACCGGGACGGGCGGTCCCACGTCGCACACCGCGATCCTGGCCCGCGCCCGCGGCATCCCGACGGTCGTCGCCGCCAGGGGCGCCGAGGCCGTGGTGCACGCCGAGGGCCTCGTGCTCGTCGACGGGTCCGCGGGCACCGTCACCGTCGACCCCACCGACGAGCAGGTCCGCGCCGCGCGAGCGCTCGGCACGCAGGTCCGCACGTTCGACGGCCACGGCCGGACGTCCGACGGGCACGCCGTGGCGCTGCTGGCCAACGTGGGCGACCCGTCCGACGCCGAGCCGGCCGCGGCCGCGGGCGCCGAGGGCGTGGGACTGTTCCGCACCGAGTTCGGGTTCCTCGGTCGCACCGAGGCCCCGACGATCGAGGAGCAGGTCACCGCCTACCGTCGCGTCCTGGCCGCGTTCCCCGGCCGCAAGGTCGTCGTCCGCACGCTCGACGCGGGTGCCGACAAGCCGCTGCCGTTCCTCACCGACGAGCCGGAGGTCAACCCCGCGCTCGGCGTGCGCGGCCTGCGCACCGCGGTGCGGCACCCCGAGGTGCTCGAGGACCAGCTCACGGCGATCGCCCGCGCAGCCGAGGCCGAGCAGGCCGACGTCTGGGTCATGGCCCCGATGGTGTCGACGGTCGACGAGGCCGAGCAGTTCGTCGCGTCCTGCGCCAAGCACGGGCTCGACGTGGCCGGCGTGATGATCGAGGTCCCGAGCGCGGCCCTGCTGTCCGGGCCGATCCTGGCCCACGCGGCGTTCGCGAGCATCGGCACCAACGACCTCACGCAGTACACGATGGCGGCCGACCGGCTCCTGGGCGCGGTCGCCGAGCTCTCCGACCCGTGGCAGCCCGCCGTGCTGCACCTCGTCGCGACGGCCTGTGCCGGTGGCGCGCAGCAGGGTCGCCCGGTCGGCGTCTGCGGCGAGGCGGCGGCCAGCCCGGCGCTCGCCGCGGTGCTCGTCGGGCTCGGGGTGTCGTCGCTGTCGATGACACCGCGCGCCCTGCCCGACGTCGCCGCGCTGCTCGCCGCCACGTCGCTCGACGAGTGCCGACGACTCGCACAGCTCGCACTCACCGCCTCGACCGCGGCCGACGCGCGAGCCGTCGTGCGTGCGCAGCTGCCCGTCCTGGAGGACCTGGGCCTGTAACCCAGCATGTGAGGATGGGGCCCGTGAGACCCGACTCCTTCTATGCCGCGGTGGGCGGGCACGAGACGTTCGTCCGGCTGGTCGACGAGTTCTACCGGGGCGTGGCCGACGACCCGGTGCTGCGGCCGATGTACCCCGAGGAGGACCTGGGGCCGGCCGCCGAGCGGCTGACGATGTTCCTCGAGCAGTACTGGGGTGGACCGACCACCTACTCCGACCAGCGCGGGCATCCCCGGCTGCGGATGCGGCACGCGCCGTTCAAGGTGAACCCGGACGCCCGCGACCGCTGGCTCCTGCACATGCGCGCCGCCGTGGACACCCTCGACCTGGCCCCCCTGCACAAGGCCGAGCTCTGGGACTACCTCGAGCGTGCCGCGCACTCGATGCTCAACACCTTCGAGGACTGATGACGACAGACCCCATGAGGCCCGTGCTCGACATCCTGCGGCTCGAGGCGACCGGGACCGACGTCTTCACCGGGTCGTCGCTCCCCCAGCCGAGCGGTCGCGTGTTCGGCGGCCAGGTGCTCGCGCAGGCGCTGCTCGCCGCGGGCGCGACGGTCCCCGACGGCCGGCTCCCGCACTCGCTGCACGGGTACTTCCTGCGCGCGGGCGACGTCGCCGAGCCCATCACGTTCGCGGTCGAACGGCTGCGCGACGGCCGGTCGTTCACCGCCCGCCGGACCCACGCGCTGCAGGACGGATCGGCGATCCTGTCGATGATCACCTCGTTCCAGGAGTCGCAGCCGGGCATCGACTACTCCGACCCGATGCCCGAGGGGATCCCCGCGCCCGAGGACGTACCCTCCGCGCTGGACGTGCTCGGCGCGATCGACCACCCCGTCGCCAAGTTCTGGACGCAGGAGGCCGCGTTCGACGTGCGGCACGTGAACGGGCAGATCTACCTGGGCCCCGCGGCGGACGTGACCGGGCAGCAGTCGGTGTGGTTCCGGTCACGCGGCCCGCTGCCGGACGACCAGCTCCTGCACCGCGCGCTGCTCGCGTACGCGTGCGACCAGGTGATGCTCGAGCCGATCCTGCGGCGCTCGGGAAAGTCCTGGGTCACGCCCGGCCTGTCGATCGCGTCGCTCGACCACGCCATGTGGTGGCACCGCGATGTACGAGTCGATGACTGGCTGTTGTACGTGCAGTCGTCGCCGAGCGCGCAGGGCGGTCGCGGGCTGGGCGCGGCCCGCGTGTTCACCCGCGACGGCACCCTCGTCGCGTCCGTCGCCCAGGAGGGCATGGTCCGCTTCCCGGACTGATAGCCATCGCCGCGCTCGGCGAGCGCGACCGCCCGGGTCGGGCGACACTGCCTCGCATGGTCCGCCTGCGTCGTGTCCGCATCGACTCCCCCGGCTGGTCGCGACGCCGCGCCGGTCGAGGATTCGTCTACCTCGATGTCTCGCGGGAGCGGATCGCCGACGAGGACGAGCTCGAGCGGATCCTCTCGCTCGCGATCCCGCCGGCCTGGCGCGAGGTGTGGATCAGCCCCTGGCCGAACGGCCACATCCAGGCGGCCGGCCTGGACGACGCCGCGCGACGCCAGTACGTCTACCACCAGCAGTGGCGGGTTCGTCGCGACCGCCTCAAGCACGACCGGGTGCTGGAGATCGCCGCCCGGCTGCCCGCCGCGCGTCGTCGGGTCCGCCGGGACCTGCAGCTCGAGGGGATGCCGCGGGAGAAGGTCCTGGCGCTCGCCTTCCGGCTGCTCGACCTCGCCTACCTGCGCGT
The DNA here is from genome assembly GCF_056402515.1 of Cellulomonas sp. P4_A2. Taxonomy (NCBI): domain Bacteria; kingdom Bacillati; phylum Actinomycetota; class Actinomycetes; order Micrococcales; family Cellulomonadaceae; genus Cellulomonas; species Cellulomonas sp. P4_A2. The sequence goes on along the minus strand of NZ_JBFUHG010000006.1, from coordinate 48,665 downwards.
CGGTGGCGAGGGCTACGCGGCACGGCACGGGTCGTACGGGCTCGCGACGCTGCTGCGCTCGCACGTCTCGGCCAGCGACGACCGCGTGCACCTGCGCTTCCCCGCCAAGTCGGGCCAGATCAGGGACACGGTCGTCGAGGACGACGACGTCGCGACCGTGATCCGCTCGCTCAAGCGGCGCTCCGACGACGGTGACGAGCTGCTGGCGTGGCGCGAGGGCGACACCTGGCACGACGTCACGAGCGTCGACGTCGGCGCCTACGTCAAGGAGCTGCTCGGGCCCGATGCGACGCCCAAGGACTTCCGGACGTGGCACGCGACGGTGCTCGCCGCGCGAGGCCTCGCCGACGCGGGGCCCGCCCCCTCGTCGGAGCGCGCCCGCAGGCGGGTGGTCACGCAGGTGGTGCGGGACGTGGCCGACGAGCTCGGCAACACCCCGGCCGTGTGCCGCGCCTCGTACATCGACCCGCGGGTCATCGACCTCTGGGAGCACGGCCAGGCGATCACGCCGACGCGTTCGCAGGTGGTGGCCGAGCGCGAGACCCGCCGCTGGTCGCCGTCACCGGCGTCACGGGGTACGTCGGGGGCCGGCTGGTGCCCGAGCTCCTGGCGGCGGGCTACCGGGTGCGGGCGATCGCGCGGAACCCCGACCGGTTGCGGGGCCGGCCCTGGTACGACCAGGTGGAGCTCGCGCGCGCCGACGCGTCCGACCTCGCCCAGATCCGCGAGGCGCTGGCCGGCACCGATGTCGCGTACTACCTGATCCACTCGCTCGGCTCGGGCCGCAGCTTCGAGTCGACGGACCGCCGCACCGCGCTGACGTTCGCGCAGGCGGCCCGCGAGGGCGGGGTCCGTCGGCTCGTCTACCTCGGCGGGCTCTACCCCGAGGGCGAGGACCTCTCGCCGCACCTCGCGTCCCGCACCGAGGTCGGCGAGATCCTGCTCGCGTCCGGCGTGCCGACGACCGTGCTGCGCGCCGCCGTCATCCTCGGGTCGGGCTCGGCGTCGTTCGAGATGATGCGCTACCTCACCGAACGGCTCCCGGCGATGACGGTGCCGCGCTGGGTGGACAACCGGATCCAGCCGATCGCGATCCGCGACGTCCTGCGCTACCTGGTCGGCTCGGCAGCGATGCCTGCCGACGTCAGCCGCGGCTTCGACATCGGCGGACCCGATGTCCTGACCTACCGCCAGATGATGCAGCGCTACGCGTCGGCCGCCGGGCTGCGGCCGCGCATCATCGTCGGGGTCAAGGTCCTCACGCCCCGGCTGTCGAGCCTGTGGGTCTCGCTCGTGACGCCGGTGCCGTCCGGGCTCGCCCGGCCCCTGGTGGAGTCGCTCGTGCACGAGGTGGTGTGCGACGAGCACGACATCGCCGAGCACGTGCCCGACCCGCCGGGCGGCCTCATCGGCTTCGACCGCGCGGTCCGGCTCGCGCTGCGCCGCGTGCACGACGCGGCGGTCAGCACGCGGTGGTCGTCGGCGGCCGTCCCGGGCGCCCCGAGCGACCCGCTGCCCAGCGACCCGGACTGGGCAGGCGGGTCCCTGTACGTCGACGAGCGACGGATCGAGGTCGACGCCTCACCGGAGGCGCTGTGGCGGGTGCTCGAGGCCGTCGGCGGCGAGCGCGGCTGGTACTCGTGGGGGCTCGCGTGGCGCATCCGCGGCCTGGCCGACCGGCTCGTCGGCGGCCCGGGTCTGCGGCGCGGTCGTCGCGACCCCATGAGCCTGCTCGTCGACGACGCCGTCGACTTCTGGCGGGTGGAGGCGATCGAGGAGGGCGTGCTCCTGCGCCTGCGCGCCGAGATGCGCGTGCCCGGGCTGGCCTGGTTGGAGCTCCGCGTGGAGTCGAGCCGGCCCACCGTGTTCGCGCAGCGGGCGCTGTTCCACCCCAAGGGGCTGCTCGGGCAGCTCTACTGGTGGTCGGTCTACCCGTTCCACGGGATCGTGTTCGGGGGGATGCAGCGCAACATCGCACGCGCCGCCGAGGCCGCGGAGCGTTCTCGGATCAAGGACTAGCCGCGACGGCGGATCGCCACGGGCTCCTCGACGTACGGCTCCCAGGCGGCGCGCTCGTCGGGCCCGATCCGCATCGGCTTGCCGGTCGCGGTGCTGACGAGCACGACCGTGGTCGCGGCGCGCGCGTAGACGACGGGCGGCTCGCCGTCGACCAGCGGGTCGCGCATCTCGTAGCACACGTCCAGGCTCGCCCCGCCGAGGTGGCCCAGCCACATCTCGACGACGACCGGCGTGCGGCGGTAGCTCAGCGGGCGCAGGTACTCGATCTCCTGCCGGGCGACCAGGGTCGACATCTGCGCGGCCGGTCCCGCGTCGAGCACGGCGGTCGGCCAGGGGGCCAGGTCGCCGGCGGGTGCCCGCCAGAAGGCCGTGATGCGCGCCTCTTCGAGGAGCGTGAGCATCGCGGCGTTGTTCACGTGCTGGTACGCGTCGAGGTCGGACCAACGCAGCAGGACGGGGATCTCGAGGCGCGCCATCCCCCGATCCTAGGAGGCCGCCCTGAGCGCGGCGGCACGGCACCGGGCCAGCGCGTCCAGCTCGGCGGCGACGGGCCCGACCACGTGCTCGTCGACCGCCGCGACGACGGACCTCTCCAGGCGACGGCGCACGCCGGCCGCGCGACGACGACCCGCCAGCCGACCGACGAGGCGGCCGAGCCCCGCGACGAGCAGACCGGCCAGCACGCCGCCGACCAGCAGGAGCGTCGGCACCGGGATGCCCCAGCGCATCGGCGTCTCGGGCTGCGGCAGCTTCAGCAGCCCCATCCCGGCGAGCAGCAGGAGCCACACGAGCCCCGCACCGGCGACGACCAGCAGGATCCACTGCAGGAACGCCAGCGCGCGCCACGACCACGGCGTCCGGGACCTGGTGACGGGGACACGGACCACCGTGCGGTCGAGGACGTCGTCGAGGTCGACGGAGGCGGCGCGCGACCGTGCGGCGAGCACCCAGGCGTCCGGGGCGCCCGCGGTCGCGGCGTCGACGTAGCCGCGCAGCGCGATCACGGCGGCGGCCCGGGCGCCGGCCGCGGGCGGCTGGCGCGAGGACCGGACGAGATCGTCGGGAGCGCTGGCTCGACCGAGCCCGAGCCGGCGCAGCGGGTCGGGCCGCAGCTGCGCCACCCAGCGCGTGACGGGCCATCCGGTCGCCGCCCGGGCCGACCGGCGCGTCGACCGACGGACCGCGTCGGTGACCTCGTCGATACCCGCGGCCGTCCCCCACGCCTGCACGAGGGCGCCGCGCGCGGCCGCCTCCCGGCGCGGGTTCGGCGGCGCACCGCACGCGGTCACGAGCGTCTGCGCGGCGGCCCGCGCGTCCGCCGTCAGGCGCTGGGTCGCCGCGAGCCGTCGACGTGCGGCCTCCGCCAGCAGCTCACGCAGCTCGGCGATGCCGTCGCCCGTCGCCGCGCTGGCGGCCAGCACCGTCGCGCCGCCGAGCCCGTCCTCGACCGCCAGCCGGCGCAGGTCCGCGAGCATCGCGCGCTGCTCGTCCGGGGTCAGCCGGTCCGCCTGGTTCAGCACCAGGACGACGACGCTCGCGTGCTCGCGCAACCCGCGCAGGTACCGCGTGTGCAGCGCCGCGTCCGCGTACTTCTGCGGGTCGACCACCCAGACGAGCAGGTCGACCCGGTCGTAGAGGCGTTCCGCGACGGCGCGGTGCTCCGTGACCACCGAGTCGTGGTCGGGCAGGTCGAGCAGCACCAGACCCGTGGCCGACTCCCGCAGGGCCGGGCTCGCGGCGACGTGTCGCTGCCCGACGTCGAGCCAGTCGAGCAGCTCGTCGACGCCGTCCGCGGACGGTTCGGACCGTGCCGGTACGACGAGCGCGACCGGCTCCCCGGTGGTCGGGCGCGTGACGCCTGGGACCGCGATCGGCGCGTCGGCCAGCGCGTTGAGCAGCGACGACTTGCCCGACCCCGTCGCACCGGCCAGCGCGACCACCGTGTGCTCGCCGGACAGGGCGAGCCGTCGCCCGGCGCGGTCGACGACCTCCTGCGCCCGCGCGAGCGCGTCGTCGGGCAGGCGGCCGCGCGCGAGACCGACGGCCTCGTCCAGCGCGGCCACCCGGGCCCGCGGATCGATCCCGCTCACCCGCGCCGCCAGCGGTTCCACCAGCGCACCGGCGTCACGTCCTGCGCAGGCGGCTCGGCCCGACGCGCCCCGACCCCGCGCAGGCTGCCCCGGCCGCCGCGGGTCTCGACGACCGACCAGCTCACGCGCGCCGCCAGCGCCTCCGTCACGCGCTCGACCGAGGCGCGCAGGTCGGAGCCGTCCTGCGACGCCGCGCCGGTCGCGTCGAGCTGCCGCGTGAACCGCGCCGCCTCCTCGTCGAGCAGCGACTGGGCACGCGCCGCGAGCCGCTCGTGCGCCTCACGCGTCAACCGCCGGACGGCCTCGTCGCCGAACACCGCCTCGAGCACCCGCTGCGCGAGGATCGCGGCACCGGCGGCGATGCCGACCTCCGCGCCGGTCAGTCCGCCGGTGGTCGAGAACACCGCGACCATCAGCACCGCGCCGAGCCCGTTCACGCCGTAGGACAGGGCGCGAGCCGTGGTCCGCCGGCCGGCGCCCTCGCTCTCGACGAGGGCGAGCACGTCGCCCTGCCAGCCGCGCACCTGCTCCGCCGTCCGCGAGCGCAGGTCCGCGGACGCCCGGCTGAGGGCGAGGCCGTCGAGCAGGGCTGCGCCGGCGGGGTCGTTGCGCCAGGTGGCGTGCGCGGACTCGGCGGCCTCTTCCGCGGCGTCCTGGATGACCGCCGAGAGCCCGTGCGCCACCGCCTCGACGAGGGCCGGCTCGGGCGTCCGCCGACCGCGCACGAAGCCGACGACCTTGTCGCGCAGCCGCGAGACCCCCTGCTCGAGCGACCGGAACAGCTCGCTCGTCCCGACCACGTCCTGCCAGCGCGCCAGCACCTCGCCGCGCAGCAGGGACCCGTCCGAGGTCGCGTGGGCCACCTGCTCCGCGGCCCCGGCGTACGCACGCTCGATGCCCGCCCGCAGGCGCCCGTCCGCGGCTCGCTGCTCGTCAGCCGCGGTCGCGAGGTCCAGCGTGCGCCGGGCGACGTCCGCGACGGCTCCGTCCCAGGTGGCCGCGAGCGCAGCGGACCGCGTGCCCGGCTCGGTCGCCGTCGCGGTGAGGAAGTCGGCGATCGGCCCGACCGCCGCCTCGGGCAGCAGGCCGTCCTCCAGCGACGTCTCGGGCACGAGCAGCACCTGCGCGGCGGCCAGCCCGGCCTCGTCGAGCATGCGCCGCAGGTCGTCGCCGACCGCCTGCTCGGTGCCCTCGTCCACGCGGTCGAGCACGATCGCCAGGTGCGTCCCCCGGCGGGCCGCGTCCGCCAGCAGCTCCCACGGGACCGCGTCCGCGTACCGCGCGGCGGTCGTGACGAACAGCCACACGTCGGCCGCCGCGAGCAGCTGGGCGGCGAGGACGCGGTTGGCCTCCTCGACCGAGTCGACGTCCGGGGCGTCCAGCAGCGCCAGGCCACCAGGCAGCACCTCGGACGCGACGAGCCGGAGCCCGGCACCCGCCTCCCCGCCGGCGACCCGCGCCAACGACGGCAGCACGCGGTCCGTGCTGAACCAGCGGGCATCCAGGGGGTGGTGGACGAGCACCGGCGAGCGCGTGGTCGGCCGCAGCACGCCCGGGGCGCTCACCTGCGCACCGACCAGCGAGTTCACGATCGTCGACTTGCCCGCGCCGGTCGATCCGCCGACGACCACCAGGACCGGGGCGTCGGGGTCGCGCAGGCGCGGCAGGAGGTAGTCGTCGAGCTGGTCGAGCACGCGGGTGCGGTCGGCCCGGCCGGTCTCCGCCGTGGCGGTCTCCAGCGGCAGCCGGACGTCTGCGACGCGTCCGCGCAGGGTCAGCAGGGCGTCGGCGAGCTCGTCGTGCGCCATCGCCCCGCCTCCTGCCTCGTCGTCGACCCCACACGCCCAGCTCGTCGCGACCCGCGCCGGCGTCAGGATCCCCGATCGGTCGTCGGGACCCCGACTCTGTCGTGCCGCGCCCCTGCGCGCTACCCGGCGGGTGCGACGACGGCCCGCCCGACACGTGGTCGGACGGGCCGTCGTGGGCCGTCAGTCGCGGCGCAGCTTGCGGTAGGTCACGCGGTGCGGGCGGGCGGCGTCCGCACCGAGCCGCTCGACCTTGTTCTCCTCGTAGGAGGCGAAGTTGCCCTCGAACCAGTACCAGTTGGCCGGGTCGTCCTCCGTGCCCTCGTAGGCCAGGATGTGCGTCGCCACCCGGTCGAGGAACCACCGGTCGTGGGAGACCACGACGGCGCAGCCCGGGAACTCGAGCAGCGCGTTCTCCAGGGAGCCGAGCGTCTCGACGTCCAGGTCGTTGGTGGGCTCGTCGAGCAGCAGCAGGTTGCCGCCCTGCTTGAGCGTGAGCGCGAGGTTGAGACGGTTGCGCTCACCACCCGAGAGCACGCCTGCCGGCTTCTGCTGGTCCGGGCCCTTGAAGCCGAACGCGGCGACGTAGGCGCGCGAGGGCATCTCGACGTTGCCGACCTTGAGGAAGTCCAGCCCGTCGGAGACGACCTCGAAGAGCGTCTTCTTGGGGTCGATCCCGCCGCGCGACTGGTCCACGTAGCTGATCGAGACGGTCTCGCCGACCTTGAGGTCGCCGCCGTCCAGCGGCTCGAGGCCGACGATCGTCTTGAAGAGCGTCGTCTTGCCGACGCCGTTCGGGCCGATGACGCCGACGATGCCGTTGCGGGGCAGCGTGAAGCTCAGGCCGTCGATGAGCACGCGCCCGTCGAAGCCCTTCTGCAGGTTGGCGGCCTCCAGGACGATCGCTCCCAGTCGCGGACCCGGCGGGATCTGGATCTCCTCGAAGTCCAGCTTCCTGGTGCGGTCCGCCTCGGCGGCCATCTCCTCGTAGCGGGCCAGTCGCGACTTCGACTTGGTCTGGCGGCCCTTGGCGTTCGACCGCACCCACTCCAGCTCCTCCTTGAGGCGCTTGGCGAGCTTGACGTCCTTCTTGCCCTGGACGGCCAGGCGCTCGCCCTTCTTCTCCAGGTAGGTGGAGTAGTTGCCCTCGTAGGGGTACAGGCGGCCGCGGTCGACCTCGCAGATCCACTCCGCGACGTGGTCGAGGAAGTACCGGTCGTGGGTGACGGCGAGGATGGCGCCGGGGTAGTCCTTCAGGTGCGCCTCGAGCCAGAGCACGCTCTCCGCGTCGAGGTGGTTGGTGGGCTCGTCGAGGAGCAGCAGGTCGGGCTTCTCCAGGAGCAGCTTGCACAGGGCCACGCGGCGGCGCTCGCCACCGGACAGCACGGTGACGTCGGCGTCCGGCGGCGGGCAGCGCAGCGCGTCCATGGCCTGCTCGAGCTGAGCGTCCAGGTCCCACGCGTCGGCGGCGTCGATGGCCTCCTGCAGCACGCCCATCTCGGCGAGGAGCGCGTCGAAGTCGGCGTCGGGCTCGCCCATCAGCACGGAGATCTCGTTGTAGCGGTCGAGCTTGCCCTTGATCTCGGCGACGCCCTCCTCGACGTTGCCGAGGACCGTCTTGGCCTCGTTCAGCGGCGGCTCCTGCTGCAGGATGCCGACCGTGTAGCCCGGGCTGAGGCGCGCCTCTCCGTTGGACGGCTGGTCCAGCCCGGCCATGATCTTCAGGATCGTCGACTTGCCCGCGCCGTTCGGTCCGACGACGCCGATCTTGGCGCCGGGCAGGAAGTTCAGGGTGACGTCGTCGAGGATCACCTTGTCGCCGTGCGCCTTGCGCGTCTTGTACATGGAGTAGATGAACTCAGCCACTGGCTCTTCGTCCGCCTCGGGTGCTCGTGGAGGTGCCCGCCTCGGCCGGGGGCCGACGACTCTGACACTGCTGACCGGCCCCCGCGACGCGATCGGCCGCGCGACTGCCGTGAGCAGTACCCGCGCGGTCCGACCTGCGTCGTCGGGTTGCCGGTGCCCCAGCCTAGGCGATCACCGCACCCCGGCCAGTGCCGGGAGCGTGTCCTCGTCGGCCACGTCGCCGGCCGGCACGAGGTTCGCGTCGGTCTCCTGGTCGACCAGCTCCTCGAGACCGCTGACGTCGGCGGGCTCCTTCGCCTCGTCGGACCCGGCCGCCGACCCGCTCGTCGTCCGCGCGAAGTGGCTGCTGCCGAAGGCCAGGTCGTGGCCGAGCGAGGTGGCCTCCAGGACGAGGGACGTGCGGGGTCCGTTCTCGGAGATCCACTCCTCGGTGGAGAGCCGACCCTGCACGATCACGGGGTCTCCCTTGCGCAGCGAGCGCGCGACGTTGACCGCGGTGGTCCGCCAGACCTTCACGTTGAACCACTCCGTCTGGCCGTCCTTCCACGCGCCGGTCTGCTTGTCGAACCAGCGGCGAGTGCTGCCGAGCCGGAACGTGCTGAACGGGGTGCCGCCGTCGTTCTCGTGGAAGTTGCGCACCTCCGTGCCGATCCAGCCGACCACGGTCAGGTCCAGGGACTGTGTGCTCATCGATGCCTCCAGTGCCGGGCGCCCCGACGGGTGCGGGGCTCGTCCGGCCAGCCTCGACGCGCGACACGGTGCACGGGCACCCGGATACCGGATCCGTGCGACGAGGGCTGAGCCAGGGGGCTGTGGACGGGTCAGCCGCGCGCGGACGCGAGGAGCTCGCGGACCTTGCGGTGCTCGGCGAGCACCTGCTCGGTCGGTACGGCAAGCCGGGCGCGCGAGACGCTCTCGAGCGCCGCTCGACCGTCGCGCAGGACCTGCTCCGAGCGTCGTCGCGCCGCGGCCGAGCGTGCGGCCCGGCCGGCGAAGAGGGCGACGACGGCTCCGACGAGGGCGACGACGGCGGCCACCGGCGCCCAGGTGTTGGCGTCGCCGTCACCCATCGCCGAGCCGACCGCCACCGACCCGAGCACGAGCGCCGCGCCCGCGAGCACGATCGCCAGCACCCCGAGCCCGAGCGCCAGCCCCGACCGGCGCGCGGTGACGCTCAGCTCGGAGATCGCGTCCGCGACCGCGAGCCGCAGCTCGGCCGTCGAGGCGACCCGTGAGCCGATGTCCTGCGCCCACCGCTTGGGCAGCCCGTTCGTGACCGTCTCGAGCCACATCCCGCGGGCCAGGGCGACGGCGTCCTCCTGCACCGCCCCGAAGCCCTCGGCCGGGGCGGTCCCACCGCGGACCGCGGTCGCGACCGAGCTCGCCACCGACGACAGGCCCACCGAGCGCGCGAGCGTGTCGACCGTCTCGCCGAGGGACAGCGTGGCGGGCTCCCGCGTCGCGACCTGCGTCTGGAGGGTGGTGACGGCATCGTTCAGCTCGGCCCCCGCGTGCCTCGCGGCGAGCGACTGCGAGGCCACGACACCCGCGAGCGCCTCCCGCAGGCCCCTGACGCCCTCGCCGGTCGTCGCCGAGGCCGACGTCACCGGGACACCCGTCAGGCCGTCGTCGACGAGCAGGCGTTCGAGGTCGGCGACGAGGGACGGCCGGACGTCGGGCGAGACGGTGTCGACCTGGTTGAGCACGACGACCATCGACGACTCGTGGCCGACGAGCTGACGCAGATAGCCGCTGTGCAGCGCGTCGTCGGCGTACTTCTGCGGGTCGACGACCCACGCGAGCAGGTCCGCCTGCGGGATCAGCCGGTCGACGACCTCGCGGTGCTCGGGAGCGATCGAGTCGTGGTCGGGCAGGTCGAGGAGCACGAGCCCCCGCAGGGACGCCTCCGACTCCCCGTCGAGGAGGCTCTCGCGCGCGATCCGACGCTCGGGCACGACGCCCAGCCAGTCGAGCAGGGCGTCCGCGCCGTTGCCCCAGACGCACGCGGTGATCTCCGACGTGGTGGGCCGGCGCACCCCGACGTCCGCGAACTGCAGGCCGCTGATCGCGTTGAAGAGGCTCGACTTGCCGGAACCGGTGCCGCCGACGAGCGCGACGACGGTGTGGTCGACGCCGAGCGCGAGCCGTTCGCGCACGCCGTCGATCGTCGTCGAGACCCGGGCCGAGGCCTTGGGCGAGACGCGACCGTCGGCGACGGCCAGGGCGCGGTCGAGGGCCTCGACGCGCGCGGTGAGCAGGGCGGTCTCGTCGGTCGTCACGTCAGTCCCTTGAGCACGGCGAGCCTCAGCCGCAGCCGGGAGGCGGCGTCGTCGGCGAGGTCCGGGTCGGCGAGCACCTCACCGACGGCGGCGCGTTCGAGGGCGGCGTGCGCGGCCGCCCGGTCCACGAGGTCGGTGCGCAGCTCGTCGACGGCCCGGTCGCCGGCCTCGTCGATCAGGGACACCAGCAGGTCGCGCGCGTCGTGCACGCCGGACGCGGCGGTGAGCGCGATCGCGGCGAGCCCGTCGTCGCCGAGCGCTCGTTCCGCCTTGCGCCGACGACGTGCGGCCCGCGACGCGTCGGTGGCGGGCTCGACCGCGAGGGCGGCACGCACCACCCGGACGCCCTGCGCGATCCAGGCGCGAGCGGCCTGGTCCGCAGCGGAGCGCCGGTTGCCCACCGCCGCCCAGGACGCGTCGACCGACCGCCCACCGTCGGGACCGTCGGGTGCCACGAGCGCCGCACGCAGGGCATGCTCGGCCTGCCCGCCCGCCGCGGACAGCGTCGCGGTCGCCGAGTTCTCGAGGTCCTCGACGAGCGGCGCGATCCGCGCGGACCGGGCGCGACCGTCGCGCGCCGAGCCGCGCACACGACCCTTGCCGCTCACGATCTTGTCCAGCGGCGCGCCAGCCCGAGTGCCCGCGGTGGTCCGCGACGGCACCTGCGCGGATCGACTCGGCCGACTGGGCGACGGACCGCGCGAGCACGTCGTCGAGCACCGAGCCGATCGCCGCGGCCGCGTCGGCCTGGGCCTGCACGGCGTCCGCGAGCTCGTCGACCCACGGCCGCAGCGCCGCGAGCGAGCCGCGCAGCGTGCGTCCGATGACGGTGCGCGCCTTGTCCGGGCCGGCCAGCATCGCGAGCCAGCGCTGGATCGGCGACACGGACGACGCCGGCAGCAGACCCTCGTGCGGTCCCAGGTCCGGCACCACGAACAGCGGCGACCCCTGCAGCCCGTTCTCCCGCAGGCGCCCGAGCAGGTCGCCGCGGACCGTCGGCAGAGACGCCGGGGGCACCCGGTTGAGCACCATCGCGATCGAGGCGCCTCGCTCCACCGCGCCCTGCAGCACGCGCCACGGCAGCGCGTCGCCGTAGCGGGCGGCCGTCGTGACGAACAGCCACAGGTCCGCGGCCTCGAGCAGCCGGTGCGCCGACTCGCGGTTCGACTCCAGCACCGAGTCGAGGTCGGGAGCGTCCAGCAGCGCGATCCCCCGGACCATGTGCTCGTCGGCGACGACGCTCACGGACTCCAGCACGGGGTGGTGCGAGAGCAGCTCGGTGTCGAGGGGGTGGTGCACGAGGACCGGGCGCCGGGTGGTCGGTCGCAGCACGCCGGCCGTGCTGACCTCGGCTCCGACCAGGGAGTTCACGAGCGTCGACTTGCCCGCACCCGTCGACCCCGACACGACGACGACCGCAGGCGCCGACAGCTCCGTGAGCCGGGGCACGAGGTGCTCCCCGAGCTGGTCGACGAGTCGGTCCCGGGACGCGCGGGCGACCTCGATGCCCTCGATCTCCAGCGGGAACCCGGTCTTCTCGACGTCCCGTCGGAGGTCCTTGACGGCGTCCAGCAGGGACGTCTGCGCGAGCGGGCGGGCGAGGATGTCGCGCGGGTCGTCCGCGACATGGCGCGCGGAGCCGACCAGTGGCTGCGCGTACTGCGCGGGCTGCACTGGAGCCGTGCCGGGCTGCGCGCTCACGCGACCATTGTCCCGGTGCGATCTGACCTGGCAAAACGCCACGCGGTTCCGAATCCGGGCGGTTCGTCCGCCCGACGTCCCCGCGCCTGCGACCTGCACGTCGCCGATTAGGCTGTGCCAGGCGTGCACGCACGCCCGGCCCCCGTAGCTCAATGGATAGAGCAACGGCCTTCTAATCCGTAGGTTGCAGGTTCGAGTCCTGCCGGGGGCGCCTACGCACGGCCGCGACGACACCGTTCCGGCTCACGCGGCCACCTGCTTCAGCTGGGGCAGGAGGTGCTCGGCCGCCATGTCGACGAACGCGTCGAGGGCCGCGCTGCGCGGCGTGCTCGTCGGCGCGGCATCGTCGTGCTTGTCGTCGCTCGGACGCGGGTCCGTCGCCACCTGGTGGAGGTAGACCGCGTCGAAGCCGATCGCGACCAGCTCGCTCAGGCGGTCGGCGAGGCGCGCCGGGTCGTGGTCGACCAGCACGCTGCGACGCACGGCCTCGTCGCTGACGTGCTCGCCCGCTGAGTCGAACGCCTCCGGGGTGTCGAGGTCCCAGGCGACCGGCGGTCCGAACACCTGGTTGCGCCACTGCTCACGCGCCACCTCGAACGCCGTGCGCTCGTCGGGCGCCCAGGAGACGTGCACCTGCAGCGCGATCTCGCCTCGACCGCCCGCGTCCCGGTACTCGTGCACCACCCGCTCGAGGATCTCGGGGCTCTGGTTCACCGTGACCAGACCGTCGGCCCAGCCGGCGTGGGCCCGTGCGGTCGCGGGCGTGACCGCGGGGCCGATGAGCAGCGGCGTCTCGTGGGGAACCGTCCAGAGCTTCGCGCGGTCCACGGTGACCAGGCCGGTGTGCGTGACCTCCTCGCCGTCGAGCAGGGCGCGGATGACGTCGACGCACTCCCGCAGACGCGCGTCCCGCTCGGCCTTGGCCGGCCACCGGCCGCCGGTGATGTGCTCGTTGACGTTCTCCCCCGAGCCCAGCGCCACCCAGAAACGTCCGGGGAACATGGCCCCGAGGGTCGCGACCGCCTGCGCGATGATCGCCGGGTGGTACCTCTGGCCGGGGGCGTTCACCACGCCGAACGGCAGCCGCGTCGTCGCCATCGCGGCCCCCAGCCAGGTCCATGCGAAGCCGGAGTGCCCCTGCCGGACCGACCAGGGCGCCCAGTGGTCGGAGCACATAGCGGCGTCGAAGCCCGCCTGCTCCGCGCGCTGGGTGGTCGCCAGGAGCGCAGCGGGATGGACCTGCTCGTGCGAGTTGTGCAGTCCGACGATGGTCATGGGGATCGGTTCTACCCGGTTCGTCGCGTACCGGCACGGTGAGCGGCCGGGTGCCCGTCACTCGGAGAGGCGACCGGTCAGCTCTCGACGCCTGGGCTCCGGCACCAGGCTGCCGCTCCCGTCGTTCGCCACGAGCCCGTGGTCCGCTGCGAGCTGCGCCATGCGCCGCTGGGATGGCGACCGCGGAGCCGCCGCGTGCACGACCATCCGCTGACCGGGGTCCTCGGGCAGCGGGACGGAGTGTGCCTCGAGGGTGAGGCGCCCGACCGTCGGATGGTTGATCTCGCGCACGCCCGACGTGTCTGCTGCCACGTCGTACGCCGCCCACCGACGGCGGAAGTCCGGGCTCCGCGCGGTGAGCTCGTCAACGAGCGCACAGAGCCCGAGGTCTGACGGCGCGCGCCCTGAGCTCCCGCGCAACAGGGACGCCGTGAGGTCGGCCATGGCGTCCCAGTCGCTCCAGAAGGTCCACGCACCCGGGTCGCAGAAGATGTAGCGCGCGTGGTTCACGGGTCGCGCCGGGCTCTCGTAGAGGGGCAGGTAGAGAGCGCGCCCGAGGTCGTTGGCGGCGAGCACGTCGAGCCTGTCGTCGACGACGCAGCACGGCAGGTCCGTGGCATCGAGCCACTGCTGCACGAAGGGACGCACGGACTTGGTCCGTGGCGCACGAGAGTCCGCCCGGTTCGTGGCCGGTGGGGAGCGCAGCAGGTCGGCCAGATGGTCGCGCTCGACGTCGTCGAGCCGCAGCGCCTGGGCGAGGTTCGCGAGGACCGACTCGGAGACCCCCGCGACGACCCCTCGCTCCAGCCGTCGGTAGTACCCCGTGCTGATCCCGGCGAGGCTCGCCACCTCGTCCCGCCGAAGGCCCGCGACACGGCGGGCGCCCCCGGGCGCGGAGAGTCCGGCGCGCTCCGGGGTGATGCGTGCCCGACGCACCATGAGGAACTGGCGCAGCGCTTCGTTGCGCATCCCCCGATGCTGGCCCCGGCGACCGGTACCCGCCAGGCGAGCCGCCCCCGAGGGGGGACCAAGGTTGGGCCCCTCTCGGGGGTCGACGCCCGCGCCGCGACGGGGGTCTCATCGGCAGTGACCAGACCGTGACCGGGACCTTCCCCGGAATGCGGACCGTCCTCGACGTGGAGGGCCTGTCATGACGCCGGAGCTGATCTCGCGGGGAGCGCGCAGGGCACGACTGGCGATCGCCGCAGCGAGCGCGACCGCCCTGGTCATCACCCTCCAGACGGGCCTGCCAGCCGCGGCGGCGCCCGGCGACCCGTGGATGAACACCGCCTTGTCACCCGACCAGCGCGCCGTGCTGCTGCTGCAGGCGATGACGCTGGAGGAGAAGGTCGAGCTCATGACGGGCGACCAGGGTGCCGGTCCGGCGGCGTTCTACAGTGCGCCCATCGAACGTCTGGGCATCCCGGAGCTGAGCATGGCCGACGCCACCGCCGGCATCGCGTCCCGCGGGTGGCTGCTCCCCGCGACCGCCGACAGGGCGACCGCCATGCCGACCAACCTGGCGCTCGCGGCGACCTGGGACCCGGCGAGGGCCCGCGACTATGCGGGGGTCGTGGCCGACGAGGCCCGGCAGACCGGTCACGAGGTGCTGCTCGGCCCCAACTCCGACCCGACCCGCAACCCGTTCTGGGGGCGGCAGGCCGAGTCGGCGAGCGAGGATCCGCAGCTCAACGCCGCGATGGTGGTGCCCTTCGTGCAGGAGGTGCAGGCCCGCAACGTGATCGCCGACCTCAAGCACTACACCGCCTACACGCAGGAGACGTTCCGCGGCGGGCTGCAGAACTCGGTCGTCGACGAGCGGACGCTGCGCGAGGTGCACACGGCCGCGTACGAGGCCGCCATCACCCAGGCCGACCTCGGCTCGGTGATGTGCTCGTTCAACAAGATCAACGGTGTGTACTCCTGCGAGAACGAGTTCACGCTCAACCAGATCCTTCGCGACCAGCTCGGCTTCCAGGGCTTCGTGCTCACGGACTTCGGGGCGATCCACTCCACGGAGGCATCGGTCGTCGCCGGGACGGACATGGAGACGGGCACGCGGGCGTTCTACGGCGACGCGCTGCTCGCCGCCGTCGACGAGGGCCGCGTCCCGGTCGAGCTGGTCGATCGGGCGGTGCTGCGGATCCTGCGCACGATGTTCGCCATCGGCATCTTCGACAACGACTACACGCCGACGGCGATCCCCGTCGCGGAGCACGGCGCCGTGGCCCGCGAGGTGCAGGAGGACGCCATCACCCTGCTGAAGAACGACGCGGACGCGCTGCCGATCGACGGCGACGCGATCGACTCGATCGCCGTCGTGGGCGCCGACGCGACGATCCCGTCGACGCTCGGCGGGTCCGCGTACGTCCAAGCGACGTACGAGGTGTCGCTGCTCGATGCCATGCGCGAACGCGGACGGGACCTCGGCGCGCAGGTGCGTTACGCCCAGGGCAATGACCCGGTGAACGGGGCGAACATGATCGAGACGGCCGACATGACCGCCGTGCCGTCGTCCGTGCTGCGACCCGAGCGCGGGATCGGCGACGGGCTCACCGCCCGCTACTACCCGAACGCGGACTGGTCCGGCGCCCCCGGCCTGACGCGCACGGAGCGGCAGGTCGCGTACGACGTCGGGTTCATCGGCGGGTCACCCGCCTTCGCGAGCCTGTACGGGTCGCAGGTGCAGCCGACGCCGATCCTCGCCGGAGCCGGCCCCGCGGGCGGTGGCGACCAGTCGGTCCGGTACACGGGCAGCCTCGTCGCGCCCAGCACGGGCGCCTACGTCCTCGGTGCTACCGGGTGGGGCGACGCGCGCGTCTACCTCGACGACCAGCTCGTCGTCGACATGACGGGCGCCGATGGTCGTCGCGACGTCCGCTCGCAGCCGCTCCAGCTCCAGGCGGGGCAGGAGTACGGCCTGCGGGTCGAGTACTCCCAGGACCACCCGCTGGTCGGCCTGCAGCCCGGCACGTTCCTCCTGCAGTGGTCCGCGCCCGCCGACGCCCTCCCGCCGTCGGTGGCCGAGGCGGCAGCGGCAGCAGCCGCCAGCGACGTCGCCGTCGTCTACGTGCGCACGTACGAGAGCGAGGAGCGGGACATGGTCTCGCTGAAGCTGCCGCAGAACGCCGAGCAGCTCATCCGAGCCGTCGCGGCCGCCAACCCGAAGACCGTCGTGGTGGTCTCGACCGGCACCGGCGTGACCATGCCGTGGGTCGACGCCGTGCCGGCACTCGTCCAGAACTACTTCGGCGGGCAGGAGGAGGGCCACGCACTGGCCGCGATCCTGTTCGGCGACGAGGATCCGTCCGGCCGCCTGCCCGTCTCCTACCCGCGCAGCGAGGACGCCCTGCCGGAGGGCGTCCAGAACCCGTGGCTCGACGACGAGAACGTCGAGCTCACCGAAGGTCTGGACATCGGCTACCGCGGCTACCTCGCGGCCGGGGTGGACCCCCGGTTCGTCTTCGGGCAGGGGATGTCGTACACCCAGTTCGCCATGGACCGGTTCCGTGTCGGGAACGTCCTGCGCACGACCGGGGGCCAGGACACGATCGACGTGCGGCTCCGGCTGCGGAACGTCGGAGACCGCGACGGGACCGAGGTGGTCCAGGTGTACCTGGGTCCGCTCCCGGGCGTCGACTCCCCGCCGCGCAAGCTCGCGGGCTTCGCCAAGATCGAGCTGGGCGCCGGGAAGCGCGAGCAGGTGAGGATCGAGCTGGACCGACGCGACTTCTCCTACTGGGACGCCGACGCCGACACGTGGGTCACGCCCACCGGCCAGGTCGAGGTCTACATCGGACGATCGGCCCTCGACGTCGAGCTCGCCGGCACCGTACGGGTCCGCGACTGACGCGGCTCACGCCCACGGGCGGAGCTTGTCCGGGTTCCGGACCGCCCAGATGTTCATGATGCGCTCCCCGACGACCCGGAACGCGAACACCGTCAGGATCACGCCGTCGAGCTGCGCGACCAGACCCGGCTGACCGTTGACCGTGCGCTCGACGAGCCGCACGTCGGGCGCGACGCGGCCGATCTGCACCTGGGCACGGGCGATGGGTTCTGCCCCCACGATCGGCTCGACCACAGTCGGCGCCAGCCCGCCGCCGTCGGCGACGAACGTCGCGGACGGGTCCAGCAGGCCGATGAGCGCGGCGACGTCCCGGGCCTCCCAGGCCTGCTTGAACTCACGCACGACGCCGGCCTGGACCGACCGGGGTGCGGCCTGCGAGGAGCGCAGCCTGCGGCGTGCCGACGAGGCCAGCTGCCGGGAGGCCGCGGGCGTGCGGCCGACGATCTCGGCCACCTCCGCGAACGGGTAGCCGAACACGTCGTGCAGGATGAACGCGACGCGCTCCGCGGGGGTCATCGACTCGAGCACGACGAGGAACGCCATGCTGATCGACTCGTCGAGGGTCACGCGGTCGGCCGGGTCGGCGACGGTGCCGTCGGGAAGCGGCTCCGGGATCCACTCGCCCACATAGGTCTCGCGCCGCACGCGGGCCGAGCCGAGCAGGGTGAGGCAGAGGCGGCTCGCGACGGTGGTGAGCCAGGCGCCGGGCGACTCGATCGCGTCCTGCTCCTGCGGCGTCATCGCGAACCAGCGGGCGTACGCCTCCTGGACCACGTCCTCGGCGTCGGCCAGCGAGCCGAGCAGGCGGTACGAGACGTTGATCAGCTGGCGCCGCTCGCGCATGACGTCGTCCACTCTCACCCTCCTCCGACCGGACAGCCCCCCGAAACGTCAGGCCTCACATTCTGCGCGGCTCCGTGGTCGTACTCACGACACCGACCCACGGGAGACACGATGACCACGAGCACCGCAGCAGGCCCCTTCACCGAACCGGCCTCCGACCACAGCCTCGAGCGGGCCGCCGAGGCGCTGACCGCGCACGGCTTCGCGGTCGAGATCCTCGACGACGTCGCGGCAGCGCGGGTCCGCATCGCCGAGCTCGTCCCCGACGGATCGAGCGTGTTCACGGGCGCGAGCGAGACTCTGCGGCTGTCCGGCATCGACGCCGACCTCAACGCGAGCGGCCGCTACCTGGCGGTCAAGCCGCTGATCCTGGCCATGGACCGCAGCACGCGTGCCGACGACATCCGGCGGCTGATGTCGACCCCCGACGTGGTCGTGGGGAGCGTCGCCGCGGTCACCGAGACGGGCTCGCTCGTGGCCGCGTCGGGCACCGGGAGCCAGCTGCCCGCCTATGCCGGCGGCGCCGCGCACGCCATCTGGGTGGTCGGCGCGCAGAAGGTGGTGCCGACCCTCGAGGTCGCCCTGCGGCGCGTGCACGAGCACGCGCTGCCGCTGGAGAACGAGCGCGCCATGGCGGTCTACGGGCAGCCGAGCGCGGTCAGCCGGCTGCTGGTCCTCAACGCGGAGCTGATCCCGGGGCGCGGGACGGTGCTCCTGCTGCGCGAGGCGATCGGGTTCTGACCGGGTCGAGCGCGCGTGAGCGCCGGACCCGGCCGACCCCGACCGCGACGAGCCCGAGGGCCACCGGCACCACGAGGTGCCACCCGGCGAGCGCGGCCAGGACGAGCGCCAGGACGAGCGCGACCACCCCGCACCACCAGCCGGCGCTCCCCCGCTCGAGCAGCCGGACCGCGGCGGCCGACCCGAGCGCGTAGACCGCGACCATGCAGCTCGTGTGCACGAGCACGAAGGGCTCGAGGTCGCCACCGGTGGCCACGACCAGCGTGAAGTACGCGAACGAGAGCACCGCGACGACGAGCAGGGCGCGACGCGGCACCCCGCCGGGCTGCGCGCCGTCGGCCACCCAGCGCGGCAGGTCCCCGTCCCTGCCCAGCGACGCGCCCAGCTTGGCGAACGCGCCGAAGTAGGCACCGAGCACCCCGAGCGTGACGATGCCCGCGACGAGGGCCACCGCGACGCGCCCGGCACCGGGCAGCCCGACGTCGACCAGGTCCATCAGCGGCACGTCCGACACGGAGTCGCCGAGCGCCGTCACGGCGACGTACTGCAACGACAGGTAGGCCACGCCGACGACGACCAGGGCGATCGCGGTGGCGCGCGGGATGGTCCGCCGCGGGTCGCGGAACTCCCCCGCCAGGTGCGTCACGGCCTCCCAGCCGGCGAACGCCCAGACGAACAGGCTCGCGGCCGCACCGACCCCGGACCAGCCGTGCGGGAGGAAGGGCCGCAGCTCCGCCGGGTCGGACGCCGGCAGCGACACGAGCACGACCAGGACGACGAGCACGACGAGCAGGCCGGTCAGCACGAGCTGCACGGGTCCGCTCAGCCGCAGCCCGACCGCGTTGGTGACCAGCGGCGGGAGCAGGAGCAGGGCGCCGACGACGTACACCTGCGTCTGCGACCCGCCGAGCATCGCGACGACGTACTGCGCCCCGACGAGCGCGACGACCGGCGCACCCACGCACACGCCGAAGAAGAACCAGTAGCCGGTCGCGCGCGCCGAGGTCGGTCCGAGCGCGAGCCGGACGTAGGTGGCGACGCCACCGGAGTCGGGATGCCGGGTCGCGAGCGCGGCGAACGTCGCGGCCAGGGGCACGGACACGGCCAGCACGCCCGCGACCGCGAGCAGCGACCCGGGTCCGGCGGCGCGCACCGCGAGCGTCGGGAGCAGCAGGATCCCCGTGCCGAGCACCGCCGCGACGTACAGCGCAGAACCCAGGAGCAGCCCGATGCGGCCGGTCTGGACCTCGGCCGGTCGCGTCTCGGTGGTCACAGCACGATCTTGGCGTCGACCGCCGACACGCGACACGTGGCAGACCGTCGTCGGCCGTCCAGATCCCGCCAGCCGCGACATGCCGGGAAAAAGCCGTGACCGACGCCACACGACCGTGGTCGAGTAGGTCTCACACCAACCACATCGACCCGGGCAACCGCCCTGGTCGAACCATGCCCGGAGGAGATTCCTGTGCATCCCACCAGCACGTTCGAGCTGCACCGTCACGAGTACGGTCAGCGCCTGGCCCGCTCCCACCAGGAGCGCGTCGTCGAGGCCGCGCACGCGGCCAGACAGCCGTCCGAGAACACGCGGCGACCTCCAGATCCGCCGCGCGTCCTGACCAGCCCCTCGTTCGCCGGGGCGGTCGGCGCGCACTGAACGAACCGCACCAGCACTGTCCCGGCGCGGGTCCCACGACCMGGGGCCCGCGCCGTGCCATGTCCGCCGTTCCCTGTCCCGCACCGTTCGTCGTGCCACGATGACGCCATGCCCGCCGCGACGTCCCGAGTCCCCCGCTGATGGGCCGGCACGCCTCACCGGAGCCGGAGCCGGTCGCCGCACCGGAACCCGCTCGCCGCGCACACACGGTCGTCGTCTGGGTCGAGCGCGTCCTGCTCGGGCTCGCAGCGGGTGCCGGCATCCTGGTCGTCCTGCACTGGGCGGGAACGTCGTGGGTCGCCGCCGCCTGGATAGCGGCGCTGTTCGCGGTCGTCGTCCCCGTCGCGGCCTGGCTCGCGGGGACCGTGCCCGGCCGCGAGCACCACCACCGCTAGGGCCGCCCACGGTCCCCACCTGGGAATGAGTTGGCGCGCGACGTCGTCGCGAGCCCTAGGCTGGCCAGCGTGACCAGCCCGACGACGCCCGCAGCCGCCCCCACCGGACACGAGAGTGCCGACCGCATCGTCTGGATCGACTGCGAGATGACCGGCCTGGACCTGGGCGCCGACGCGCTGGTCGAGGTGGCCGCGGTGGTCACCGACTCCGAGCTGCGGGTGCTCGGCGAGGGCATCGACGTCATCATTGCGCCGCCGCCCGAGTCGCTCGTGCAGATGAACGACTTCGTCCGCGCGATGCACACGACGTCCGGCCTGCTCGAGGAGCTCGCCGGCGGCACCACGCTCGCCGACGCGCAGGAGCAGGTGCTCGCGTACATCCGCGAGTGGGTCCCGGAGCCGGGCAAGGCCCCGCTGGCGGGCAACTCGGTGGGCACGGACAAGACGTTCCTCGACCGCGACATGACCGAGCTCGTCGGCTACCTGCACTACCGCGTGATCGACGTGTCGTCGATCAAGGAGCTGGCCCGCCGTTGGTACCCGCGTGTGTACTTCGCGTCGCCCCGCAAGAACGGTGGCCACCGCGCGCTCGCCGACATCCTGGAGAGCATCGACGAGCTGCGGTACTACCGGGCCGCGCTGCTCCCGGCGCAGCCGGGCCCCGACTCGACCGCGGCCAAGAAGATCGCCGCGGAGATCGTCGCCACGTCGGTGAAGGGCGCTCTGCTGTCCGAGGGCTGAGGGGGGTGGGCCTGTGCGCGACTGGTTGCGCCGGCACGACCCGGAGGGCTATGCCCTGCACCGCGCCCTGCGCGTCGCCCTGCTCACCATGGTCGTCCTGGCGATCACCGACCTCGGCATCGGTGACAGCCAGCTGACGACGTTCGCGGTCTTCGGGACGTTCGCGCTCCTGCTGTTCGCGGACTTCCCCGGCAGCCGGTCGCAGCGGCTCGTGTCCTACGTCTCGCTGTTCGTCGTCGGCCTGGTGCTCATCTCGGTCGCCACGCTGGCCTCGCGCTCGGTGTGGCTGGCGACGACGTCGATGCTGGTCGCGGGCACGCTCATCGTGTTCGCCGGTGCCACGTCCGCCGCGATCGCGTCCGCCAGCCGCTCGCTGCTGCTCCTGTACGTCCTGCCGGTGACCGTGCCCGCCGACGTGTCGGACCTCCCGCCCCGGCTGGCCGGCTGGGCCGTCGCCGCCGCGCTCGGCATCCCGGCGGCGCTGTTCCTGTGGCCGCCGCAGGAGCACGACCGGCTGCGGGAGGGTTCCGCGGCAGTCGCCTCGGCCCTCGGGCTCCGGCTGGATTCGTTCGTCGGCGAGCACGGCCCTTCCGACGAGGCGTCCGTGACCGGCGCGTTCGCGAAGCTGCGCCGCGCGTTGCGGGCCACCACCTACCGGCCGGTGACGCTCACGACGGGCAGCCGGCTGCTGCTGCGGCTCGCCGACGAGCTGGAGTGGCTCCACCAGCTCGTCCGCGTCTCCGACCCCGCGGCCGTCGCCGGCTGGCCGCCGTGGACGCGGCGCGTCGTCGGCTCGTGCGCGCGCGTCCTGCAGGCGTCGGGCGACGTCCTCGGGCCGCGCACCGGCCCCGCGGCACGGAGCCGCCTGGACGACGCGCTCGCCGACCTCGACGAGCACCGGCGCGCGGCCGTCGACGAGCTGGCGGACGAGCTCAGCCACGGCGTGCCGCTGACCCCCGACCAGCTGGACCACCACACGCAGCGTGCCCACGCCTGGGTGTACGCGACCGACCTGATCGGCCGGACCGCGGCCGCGTCCGCCGCAGCCGACGCCCGACCGATGGTCGACCGGATGCTCGGCCGCGGGTCGACGCCGCTGGCCACCGGGCCCGTCCAGGCGGCCGGCCGGATCGCCGCCCAGCAGTTCCACCTCGACTCGGTGTGGATGCAGAACAGCCTGCGCACCGGGGTGGGGATGGCGACCGCGGTGCTCGCGGTGCAGCTGAGCCACGTGCAGCACGGCTTCTGGGTGGCCCTCGGTGCCATGTCGGTGCTGCGGACGTCGGCGCTCGCCACCACGTCGACCGTCCTGCGCGCCCTGCTCGGCACCGTCATCGGGTTCGCGATCGGCGGCGTGCTCGTCGCGATCGCCCCGACCGGCCCGGTCGCCCTGTGGGTCCTGTTGCCGATCGCCGTGCTCGTCGCCGCGTACGCCCCGAACACGGTCTCGTTCGCGGCCGGTCAGGCCGCGTTCACCGTCACGGTCGTCGTGCTGTTCAACATCCTCGACCCCGTCGGCTGGAAGGTCGGCCTCGTCCGCGTGCAGGACGTCGCCATCGGCTGTGCCGCGGCCCTCGTCGTCGGGCTGCTGCTCTGGCCCGGCGGCGCCGCGGCCCGCGTCCGGCGCGCGCTGGCGGACGCCTATCGCTCGACGGCCGACCTGCTGCACGCGACCGTGCACGCGACCGTCACCGAGCCCCTGGGCGCCCCCGCGGACCGCCACGGTGCCCAGGCGGCCGCCGCGCGGCTCGACAGCGCGCTGAGGCAGTACCTCGCCGAGCGCGGGGTGCGGCCGGAGGGGCTCGAGACCGTCACGGCCGTGATCAACGGGGTGGGCCGGCTGCGCCTGTCCGCGGAGGCGATCGACCAGCTCACACGGCCGCGGTTCCCGGTGACCGGCCGCGACGGCGACATCGCGGCGCTGCTCCTCGGGCGGTCCGCCGGGACGCAGGGCTGGTACCACGGCATCGCGACCGCGCTGGAGCAGCAGGGGTCACCGGTGCCCGACCCGCTGCCCGCCGACACCCAGACGACCGTCGTGGAGCTCCTCGGGCAGACCCGCGGACCGCGCGCCGACCCGGTGGCGCGCCGCGAGCTCCAGCTGGCGTGGGTCGGCCTGTTCCTGGACGACGCCGCGAGCCTGTCCGGGCGTCTCGGCGGGCCGGTCGCGACCCTGTGCCTCGGCGCGAGCCCGGGAACGGCGACGGGCGCCGACCACGAGATGGTCGACGCCCGACGCGATGGGGTGGCTAACGGGACTTGAACCCGCGACCCCCTGGACCACAACCAGGTGCTCTACCACCTGAGCTATAGCCACCACGATCCCCCGACGCGTACGCCGGGGCGTCCAGAAGTGTACCCGAGCGGCCGCCGTGTTCCGGCATCCGTTTCCCGGGCCTCGGCACACCGGCCCAGGACCGCTCAGAGACGGGCGCTGATCGCGTCGGCGAACCGCTGCGCCGAGCCGTCCGCGTGCGCGAAGAACAGCGACGGCTCCGTGAGCTCGACCTCGAGGACGACGGGCGCGCCGTCGTCGTCGGGGATCAGGTCCACGCGCGTGTAGAGCAGCGGTCGGTCGACGCCGGGGATGACGTCCGGCAGGGCGGCGACGACGCGGTCGGCGAGCTCGCGCTCGGCGTCGCTGGCGTCCCGCGCGGTCATGATCTCCTGGCGGTACAGCTCGTCGGCCAGCCGCTCGCGGTAGGGGCCGTCCAGCAGGGCGCCCTTGCGCACCGAGTGGCTGAACACGCCGTCCACGTAGACCAGCGCGGTCTCGCCGGCCGTGTCCACGTTGCGCAGGTAGCGCTGGATCATCACGCGCCGGCCCACGCCGAGCAGGTTCTTCGCGTGCGTGATCGCCATCGACCGCTGCTGCGTCACGCCCGCGTCGTACCGGCCGGTGTCGCGCGAGCCCGCGCTGACGGTGGGCTTGATGACGAAGTCGCCGAAGGCCGGGAACCGCGTGTGGATGGCCCGCGAGTCGAAGTTGCGCTCCGGGTCCAGCCAGATGGTCGGCACGATCGGCAGGCCGGCGTTCTCGAGGTCGCGCAGGTACTGCTTGTCGATGTTCCAGCCGACCACCGTGGCCGGGTTCAGCAGCGTGCTCGTGCGCTCGACGCGACGGGTCCAGTCGGCGAACTGCGCCGCGCGCTCGGTGTAGTCCCACGTCGAGCGGATCACCACGTGCGTGTAGGTGCCCCAGTCGACCGTCGGGTCGTCCCAGACGACGGCGTCGACGGCGATCCCCTGTGCCGCGAGCGCATCACGCAGCGAGTGGTCGTCCTGGTCGAGCTCGGGCAGCTCGCCGCAGGTCGCGAGGGCGAGGCGGGCAGTGGTCGGCGTCACGAGCGCACTGTACCGACGGGGGCATCAGCGTTGTCAGTGACCTGCGTCTCGTCGGGCTGGTCGGCCGTCACGCGATCGAGGGCCCGGACCACGGTCGCGGGCGTCGCGCTGCCGACCACCTGGCCGTGCTCGTCGACCACCGCCACCGTCTGCCTCGAGCCGACGAACGCGTGCAGGACGTCGCCCAGCTCGGACCCGACCGCGATCGTCTCCCCGCTCGCGCCGTCGGCCACGGGGTCGAGGTCGGCGAGCTCGAGGCGGCCCAGCGCCAGCAGGCGAGCCGTCCGCCCGCGCCCGACCAGGTCCGCGACGGCGGGCGAGGCGGGGCGGGCCACGATGTCCAGCGGGGAGGCCAGCTGCTCGATGTGGGCGCCCGTGCTCAGCACGGCCACGCGGTCGGCCATCCGCACGGCCTCGTCGATGTCGTGGGTCACCAGGATCACGGTGATGCCCAGGTCTCGCTGGATCCGGGCGAACTCGGTCTGCAGCCGTCTGCGGCCCACCGGGTCGACGGCACCGAACGGCTCGTCCATGAGCAGGACGGGCGGGTCCGTGGCGAGCGCCCGGGCGACGCCTACGCGTTGGCGCTCGCCGCCCGACAGCTCGTGCGGGTACCGCCGCGCGTAGCGGTCCGGCGGCAGCCCGACGAGGTCGAGCAGCTCGTCGACGCGCGCGGCCGTGCGCTTGCGGTCCCAGCCGAGCAGGCCCGGCACGGTGGCCACGTTCTGAGCGACGGTGCGGTGCGGGAACAGCCCGACGTTCTGGATCACGTAGCCCATCCGCCGGCGCAGCTTCACCGGGTCGACGCGCGTCACGTCCTCGCCCTCCAGCAGGATCCGCCCCGACGTCGGCTCGACCAGCCGGTTCGCCATCCGCAGCGTCGTCGACTTGCCGCAGCCCGACGGGCCGACGAGCACGAGGACCTCGTGCGGCCGCACCGCGAGCGTCAGGTCGTCGACGGCGGACGCGGCAGCGCCGTCCTTCGACCGCGCGTCGTAGACCTTGCGCACGTGCTCGAAGCTGATCGCCGGTTCGTCTGCCACCCCAGGGACGCTAGTCGGTGCGTGTGACACGCGCAGGACCGATCACGACCGCTGCTCGGTACCGAGCACGGACCGGACTCGATGCCGGGCACCCAGGACCGGCTCACCGCTGCAGGTGTCGGTGCCTCCACCTAATGTCAGGTCCATGCTTTTCGCCGAGGCTCCACCCAACCCGTGGTTCTCCTGGCAGTACATCGAGCGCAACAGCGCCGACATCGCGCGGTACCTGGAGCAGCACGTCTCCCTGACGCTCGAGGCCGTCGCCATCGCGTTCGTGCTCGCCCTGCCCCTGGCCGCGCTCGCGCACCTGCGCCCGCGGCTCGCCGGCCCCGTGCTCGGTGTCGCGGGCGTCCTGTACACGATCCCGTCGCTGGCGCTGTTCGCCGTCCTCGCTCCCTACACGGGGATCGGGCGGACCACCGTGCTCATCGGGCTCGTCTCGTACGCGCTCCTGGTCCTCACGCGCAACATCCTCGTGGGCCTGCAGGGCGTGGACCCGGCGGTCCGGGACGCCGCGCGCGGAATGGGATACGGGCGCGGGCGGTTGCTGCTTTCCGTGGAGCTGCCGCAGGCGTTGCCGAGCATCGTCGCAGGTCTGCGCCTCGCGACGGTCACCACGGTCGCGCTCGTGACCGTGGGCGTGGTCGTCGGGTACGGCGGGCTCGGGCAGCTGATGTTCCGGGGCTTCCGCAGCAACTACCACGCGGAGATCATGACGGCGACGGTGCTGTGCCTCCTGCTGGCGCTCGTGCTCGACCTCCTCATCGCGGGCATCGGGCGACGGCTCACGCCGTGGTCCCGCGTCGAGAGCCCGGTGTGACGTGGACGTCTTCCAGGAAGCCCTCGCGTGGCTGAACGACCCGTTGAACTGGACGGGCCGCAACGGCGTCATCGCGCTCACCAAGGCACACATCGTCGTCTCGGCGCTGGCGGTGCTGCTCGCGGCCGTCGTCTCGCTGCCCCTGGCGCTCTGGCTGGGCCACCGCCGACGCGGCGCGAAGGTCGGCGTCGTCGTCGCCAACACGACGCGCGCGCTGCCCACGCTCGCCCTGCTCACACTGCTGGCCGCCACCGGGCTGTTCGGGAACACCGCGACCGTCCTGGCGTGCGCCGTGTTCGCCATCCCGCCGCTCCTGACCAACACGGTGACCGGGCTCGGCGACGTGGACGCGGACGTGCGCGACGCGGCGCGCGGGGTCGGCATGTCCGGCGCGCGCAGCCTGTGGGCCGTCGAGGTCCCGCTCGCGATCCCGTTGATCGCGGCCGGCCTTCGGACCGCATCCGTGCAGGTCGTGGCCACGGTGCCGCTGGCCGCCCTCGTCGGCGGTCGCAGCCTCGGCTCGATCGTCGTCGAGGGTTTCGGCATCCAGAACTACGGGCAGGTGCTCGCGGGCGGCCTGCTCGTCGCGGCGCTCTGCCTGATCGTCGAGGGCGTCCTCGCGCTCGTCCAGCACCTGGCCACCCCACCCGGGCTGCGCTCGCTCGCCCGTCAGACCTCCACCACCAGCACACGGACCCGGTCCCGCCGGTCATCACCGGTTGCCGAGCCCGTCACCAGCGGTTCGAATGGCCCCAGCCCATCCCCCTGACCACACCGGTGACGGAATCCCCTGTCACCCTCCGGGAACCCTCCCTCCCCCCGCACCACAGCCCGAGGAGAGCACCATGCGAGCATCCCGCTCCGCCGCCCTTGTCCTGATCGCCGCAGCCACGCTGGTGCTCAGCGCCTGCGGGGACCCCGGCTCGGGCGGAGGCGAGGCCGAGCCGTCGGCGCCGGCCTCCGCCGTCGCCATCTGCGACCCGGTCCCCGGCGACAAGCTGGTCGTCCTCACGGACGACAAGGGCCTGCAGAACGCCGACAACATCATCCCGGCCGTGAACAAGGCGGCCGCCGACGCCAACCCCGCGATCATCGAGGCGCTCGACTCGGTCTCGGCAGCGCTCGACACCGACAAGCTCATCCAGCTCAACAAGGCGGTCGACATCGACCGGCGCACGTCGAGCGACGTGGCCAAGGAGTTCGTCGAGACCGAGAAGCTGACCGCTGCAGACCCCGCCGCCGGCACGGGAACCTCGCTCACGATCGGCGCGGCCAACTTCTCCGAGAGCACGACCCTCGCCGAGATCTACGCGGCGGTGCTGCGCACGGCCGGGTTCGACGCGGCCGTGCAGACGGTCGGCAACAGGGAGACCTACCTGCCGGCGCTGCAGGACGGCACGCTCGCGGCCGTCCCGGAGTACGCCGCCACGCTCGCGGACTTCCTCAACGGCCAGGCGAACGGTTCTGACGCGCCTTCGGTGGCCTCCCCCGACGTCGACGCCACGGTCGCGGCCCTCACGCCGCTCGCCGAGGCGGCCGGCCTGACGGTCGGGAAGCCTTCGGCAGCACAGGACCAGAACGCCTTCGCGGTGACCGACAAGTTCGCCGCGGACCACGGCGTCAAGACGCTCAGCGACCTCGCCGAGACCTGCGGTGGGCTGATCCTCGCCGGACCGGCCGAGTGCCCGGAGCGTCCGTTCTGCCAGCCGGGTCTCGAGGAGAAGTACGGACTCCAGTTCGCGGACTTCAAGTCCTACGACTTCGGCCTGATCGGTCAGGCCGTGCTCAAGGGCGAGGCCACGATCGGCCTGGTGCTCTCGAGCGACGGCGCGCTCGCGGGCTGAACCACTCGGACGGGCGGGTCGGAGCACCTCCGGCCCGCCCGTCCGGCGTCTAGAGGCCGGCCGTCTCCAGCAGGCGGAGCCACACCTCGCTGACGGTCGGGTAGGACGGCACGGCATGCCAGAGCCGGTCCAGCGGGACCTCGCCGACGATCGCGACGGTGGCCGCGTGCAGCAGCTCCGCGACCTCGGGCCCGACGAATGTCGCGCCGACGATCACACCCCGCGCGTCGTCGACGAGGATCTGCGCGTGACCGGCGTAGTCGGGCGCCAGGACGTACGCCCCGGCGACGTTCGCGATGTCGTAGTCGACCACCCGGACCTCGAGGCCGCGGTCGCGCGCGGTCTTCTCGGTCAGTCCGACCCACGCCACCTCGGGTCGCGTGAAGACGACCTGCGGGACGGCGGCGTCGTCGGCACTCGCGCGGTAGCGGCTCCACGGGGCGGCGTTCCCCTCGTCGGCCGCGGACAAGCTCGTGTCCTCGTGCGTGGCCTCCGTCGCACCGAACCGGGCCGCGATGACGTCTCCGACGATGCGGGCGTCGTACTTGCCCTGGTGGGTCGTCGCGGTCCGCCCGGACACGTCGCCGACCGCGAACAGCCAGCCGCCGTCCACGCCGGTCGCCTGCAGGCGGTCGTCGACGGCGACTGCCTTGCCGGGGGTCAGCCCGACGGTGTCCAGCCCGATGTCGGAGGTGCGCGGCCGGCGACCGGTCGCGACGAGGACCTGGTCGACCACCAGGTCGGCAGCGCCGTCGAGCTCCAGGTGCACCCCGTCGTCGTCGCGTCGCGCCGACCGCGTCTCGGTGCCGAACAGGACCGTCACACCGAGCGTCCGCAGCCCGTCGACGACCGCCTCCGACGCGAACGGCTCCGCCGGGACGAGCAGCCGGTCGCCGCGCACGATCAGGGTGACCTCGCTGCCGAAGTCCGCGAAAGCGGTGGCCATCTCGACGCCCACGACCCCGCCCCCGAGCACGGCCAGCCGCGCCGGCACCTGCTGCACCGACGTCGCCTCGCGGCTCGTCCAGGGCGACACCTCGGCGAGCCCGTCGATGTGCGGGAACACGGGCTCCGAGCCGGTGGCGACGACGACCGCCTTGCGGGCGGTGACGCGCGTCGGCCCGTCGGCGGTCTCGACGACGAGCTCACGCGGACCGGTCAGCCGCGCGTGGCCCCGCAGAAGCGTGATCCCGGCGCCCTCCGCCCAGCCGACCTGCGACCCGTCGTCCCAGTGGTGCGTCACGTCGTCGCGGGTCGCGAAGGTCGCGGAGACGTCGACGGAGCCGATCTCCCCCGCACCGGGCACGGAGCGCGCGGCGGCCAGGACGGCCCCGGGGCGCAGCAGCGCCTTGGACGGCATGCACGCCCAGTACGAGCACTCGCCGCCGACGAGCGCATGCTCGACCATCGCGACGCTCAACCCGGTGCGACCAGCGCGATCGGCGGCGTTCTCGCCGACGGCGCCGGCACCGATCACGACGACGTCGAACTCCTGACCCTGCACTGCCATCGACCGCTCCGTCCGTAGCCCATCGGTGCGCCCATCGTCGCCCGGGACGTACCCGCACGCACGACGGGCCCTCCCCGCGACCGCCGGTTCGACCGCACGGGCGTACTGTCGAGGGAGTCCCGGATCGAAGGCCCTCAGCTCGACCGCCCGCCGTCCGGCACCACCGGAAGAGGGCCCCGTGCCCGATCGCAGGACCCGAGGACGACCGAGGGCAACGCCGCCGTTGCCTGGACTCCGCGTCCCGCCGGCACGCGGCCCGAGCCCCTCGGGCCGACCTGAGCCCGTGCCCGGACGCCACGTCTCATAGGCCGTCGGGCCACATCCACCGATGGAGGAGAAGAAGATGCAGAACACACCCGAAGACGACCGGAGCACCGAAGCGTCGAAGATGCGCTCGGACCGGCTGCGGAACTCGCCGACCGACCCCGGACCCGAGCCGCCGGAGACGACCGAAGCCGCCAAGATGAGCTCCGACGGACTCTCGACGAGCGACGGCGCCTACCCGGCCGACACCACGGACGAAGCCGAGAAGATGGAGTCCGACCGTCTTGCCGGGTCCGGCCCGCACGCCGCGGAGCCTCCCGCCACCACAGAGGCCGAGAAGATGAGGTCGGACCGCGGCCACCGCGCGTGAGGGCCCTCCTGAGGGCCAGCGCATAGCGAAGGGCCCCGCACCACTGGTGCGGGGCCGTTCGGGGGGTGGTGCGCCATCAGGGACTCGAACCCCGAACCCGCTGATTAAGAGTCAGCTGCTCTGCCAATTGAGCTAATGGCGCGCGGAGAGAAAGTTACCAGGCGACATGCCCGGACAGCCAATCGGATACCCCGGTCGTGACGACCGTCACGGCTCGGGATCGGCCGCGGGCGCGGAGCCCGTGTCCCGCTCCCACCAGGCGACGTCCGGCAGGCCCTCGGCCTCGAGGATCTCCGTCGACGTGGACTCCGGCGTGACGAGGTCGACGAGCAGCGCCAGAGGCACGTGCTCGGCGAGCAGGTCCTTCACGGGCTGCGTGGTGTCGTCCTCCGCCGGGACCGAGGTGTCGTCCTCGCTCATGGTCGACCTCCTCCGTCGTCGTCCTGGTCGTCCGTCCTGCACCATGCCATCACCCCGATGCGCGAGGAGCAAGCCGCGGCGACCCCGAGCCCGCCCAGGGCCGGTCCGACGTACGATGACGACGCATCCGCCGTCCCGTCCGTCAGGAGACCACGTGCCCCGCCTCACCGTCGGCGACCTCGCGCCCGACTTCACGCTGCAGACCGCCGACGGAGGCAGCGTGACGCTCTCCGACCTGCGCGGACAGCACGTGATCGTCTACTTCTACCCGGCGGCCATGACGCCGGGCTGCACCACCCAGGCGTGCGACTTCCGGGACAACCTGGCGTCGCTGCAGTCCGCCGGGTACGCCGTCGTCGGCGTCTCCCCCGACGACCTGCCGGCGCTGGCGAAGTTCGTCGAGGCCGAGCACCTCACGTTCCCGCTGGCGTCCGACCCGGACCGCTCTGTGCTCGAGGCGTGGGGCGCGTGGGGCGAGAAGTCGCTGTACGGCAAGACGGTGACCGGCGTCATCCGCTCGACCGTCGTCGTCGACCCCGAGGGCCGCGTCGAGCTCGCCCAGTACAACGTGAAGGCCACCGGCCACGTCGCCAAGCTACGCAAGGACCTCAAGGTCGCCTAGAACAGGGTGCTGGCTCGTCGTTCTCTGACGGGCCCAGCCCCGATCGCGGGAGTGGTGAAATGGCAGCCACGCCAGGTTTAGGTCCTGGTGCCCGAGAGGGCGTGCGGGTTCGACTCCCGTCTCCCGCACCGCACATCCCGGCCTCGAACGACGAAGGGCCGGTCGCTCCGCGAGGAGTGACCGGCCCTTCGTTCGCCGACGACCGTCAGGCGGTCGTGGACTTCGCCGCGATGGTGGCGCGGACCTCGTCCATGTCCAGCGCCTGGATGGCGTCCACCACCTGCGCGAGCGCGGGGGCGGGCAGCGCACCGGCCTGGTTGAACACCAGGATCCCGTCGCGGAAGCCCATCAGCGTGGGGATGGAGAAGATCTGCAGCTCCGTGGCGAGCTCCTGCTCGGCCTCGGTGTCGACCTTCGCGTGCACGATGTCCGGGTGCTCGTCCGAGGATGCCTCGAACACGGGCCCGAACCGCTTGCACGGTCCGCACCACTCGGCCCAGAAGTCGATCAGGACGATGCCGTTGTCCTGGATCGTCGGGCCGATGGACGTACCCGTGAGCTCAATCGTCGCCATGACGTTCCTCCAGTCTCGATTACCGAGTGGTAGAGCGTTCCCTCGGCGTCCACTATTCCCTCTCCCCCGTGATGCGCACCTCACGGCGTCCAGCGCAGCGCGCCGACACGCGGCGCGGGCCGTGCGCGGGGTAGACATGGGAGGTGACTGCTTCCGCCGAGTTCCCCCGGGGACCCGAACGCCCCGCCGGCTGGCTGAGCCCTGACGACATCTCTCGCGTCCGCTCCCAGCTGCCGATCCTGTACATCGACGCGATCCCCGTGCGGGTGGACGACTCCGGGGACGTGGTCTCCGTCGGTCTGCTGCTGCGGGTGACCTCCGAGGGCGTCATGTCCCGAGCGCTGGTGTCCGGCCGGGTGATGTACCACGAGCGGGTGCGGGACGCGCTGGTCCGGCACATCGAGAAGGACCTCGGGCCCGTCGCGCTGCCGCAGATCCCCGCCTCGCCGCAGCCGTTCACCGTGGCCGAGTACTTCCCGACGCCGGGCGTCACGCCGTACCACGACCCCCGCCAGCACGCGGTCTCGCTCGCCTACGTGGTGCCCGTGCTCGGCGACTGCCGCCCGCAGCAGGACGCGATCGACCTCGCCTGGATGACGCCCGAGGAGGCGTGCGCCGAGCAGATCCAGTTCGAGATGAACGGCGGCCAGAACGTCCTGCTCCGGCAGGCGATGGCACACGTGGGTCGGCTGCAGTGACGCGGGCCGTCGTGGCGCGGGTCCTCTACGGGATCGTCGCGCTCGCGGCGTTCACCGGGATCGTCATGGAGACGGTCGCGGCCCTGACCTCCGACGACCCCGGCTTCAAGTTCGTCAACATGGTCTCCTTCTTCACGATCCAGTCGAACTTCCTGGCCGGCCTCGCGGCCCTCCTCCTGGCGCTGCGTCCCGACCGGCGCGGTCGCGTCTTCGACGTGCTCTTCCTCGACGGCCTGCTGTGCATCGCGGTGACGGGGATCGTCTTCCACGTCGCGCTCTCCGGGCTGCGCGACCTCACCGGCGCCGGAGCCGTGTCCAACTTCCTCCTGCACACGCTCGTGCCCGTCGGGTTCGTGGTCGCGTGGCTGGCGGTGGGGCCGCGCCCCCGGTTCTCCGTCGCGACGGTCGGCTGGTCGGTCGTCTATCCGCTGGCCTGGATCGCGTACACGTTCGCCCGCGGCGCCGTCACCGACTGGTACCCCTACCCGTTCCTGAACGTGTCGGTGATCGGCATGGGCGAGGCGCTCCTGCGCACCGGCATGGTCGCCGTGGTGTTCCTCGTCCTCGCGTTCGTGGCGCTCGGCATCGAGCGGCTGCTTCCGGCGTCCCCCCAGGTGCCGGTCCTCACCCCAGCGTGAGCTCGGGCCAGTCGGACAGGTCGGCCCGCATCCGGCGGTCGTGGGTCGCGACGACGACCGCGGCGGACGTGACCCGCAGCGCGGCCGTCAGCTCGTCGACCAGCCCGACGGACAGGTGGTTGGTCGGTTCGTCGAGGATCAGCACGTGCGGCGCGGCCAGGACCGCGCACGCGAGGTCGAACCGGCGGCGCTGACCCACCGACAGCTCGCGCAGCGGTCGGTCCAGGTCCTCCTCGGTCAGCAGCCCCTGGGCGGCGACGGGGACCAGCCGGGCCGGGTCGAGGACGCCCGCCTCGAGCAGCGTCAGGGCGTGCCGCGCGTAGGCCTCGAAGCCCGTGAGCTCCTCGGGCGGACCGGCGACGTACGCACGCTGGGCGGCGGCCGTCGCGTGCTCCGTGGGCCCCTCCTGCGCGAGCACGCCGAGCCGGACGCCCGGCGCGACCATGCGCACGCCCCGGTCGAGGTCCAGGGTCCCCGCCAGCGCTGCGAGCAGCGTCGACTTGCCGGAGCCGTTCGGGCCGGTCACCAGCAGACGCCCGCAGGCGGGCACCTCGATGCGCAACCCCGGCAGGTCGAGCCGGTCGCGCACCCGCGGCGCCCGGACCTCGAGCAGCGGACCCGGTCGCGGGTCGGGCGGCAGGGACGGCAGGTCGGGGAACGACAGCTCGAGCGGTGGCGTCGGCACCTGGACGGCCTCGGCCTCGAGCTTCTGGATGAGGCGGTCGGCGGCCTTCACGTGCCCGCGGGCGCGGGTCGCGCGGCGGTTCTTGTCGGAGCCCTTGGGCGGTCGCCACTCGTCGGAGAGGTTCTCGTACGTCGAGTCCAGCCGTTCGGCCAGCGCGATCGCGCGCTTGCGCTCCGCGCGGTAACGGCTTCGCCAGCGCCGGACCATCTGGGACTTGAGGAACCGGTAGTCCGAGTACCGCGTCGCCCCGTACAGGGCGGGCCGGCCGTCCATCGACGGGTCGAGGTCGAGGATCGCCGTCATGACATCGTCGAGCAGGCGACGGTCGTGGGTGACGATGACGATCGCGCCGGCCCAGTCGCGCAGGCGCGAGGTCAGGTAGTCGATCCCGCCCGCGTCCAGGTGGTTGGTCGGCTCGTCGAGCAGCAGGACGTCCGCGCGCTCCCCGATCCGGCACGCCAGCCGCACGCGGTAGCGCTCCCCCACGCTCAGCTCGTCGAGCAGCAGGTCGGGGTCGCGCGGTGCGCCGAACCGCGTCAGCGCCTCGTCGACGCGACGGTCGGCGTCCCAGCCGGCCAGGTGCTCGTACCGCGCCACCGCCGCGGTGAGCCGGCCCAGGTCGCCCGTCTCGTGGTCGAACGACGCGATCGCCGCCTCGAGCTCGGCCGAGACCGCCCGCACCCCCGACAGCGACTCCTCGACCAGCGCCCCGACGGTCGCACCCTGCTCGACGGTGAGCTCCTGGTCCACGACGGCGAGCGTGCCGACCCGCCGGACCGAGCCGCCCTGTGGGTCCAACGTGCCCGCCAGGATCCGCAGCAGGGTCGTCTTGCCGGCGCCGTTCTCGCCCACCACGCCCACCCGGTCGCCGACGCTGACCACGAGGTCGATGCCGTCCAGGACGGAGCGGCCGGGGTAGCCGAAGGTGACCGACGACGCCACCAGCTGGGCCGCACCCACGACCGCGGTCTCGACCTCGGCGCTCTCAGACACCGGCCCGGGTCCCTCCAGGCGCGCCCGCCATCCTCGTCATCCGCCCAGCACGCGGACCAGGGTGGGCACGAGGGCGCGGAACGCCGTCCCGCGATGGCTGATCGCGTTCTTCTCCTCGGGAGTCAGCTCGGCGCACGTCCGCGAGTCCCCCGCCGGCACCAGGATCGGGTCGTACCCGAACCCGTGGGAGCCGCGCGGGGCCGTGGCCAGCGTGCCCTCGAGCGCGCCCGTCTCGACGTGCTCGAAGCCGTCGGGGGTGACCAGCGCGGCGGCGCAGACGAAGCGCGCGCCACGGTGCTCGGGCGCGATGTCCCCCAGCTGCGCGAGCAGGAGGTCGAGGTTGGCCTGGTCGTCGCCGTGCCGGCCGGCCCAGCGCGCCGAGAAGATCCCCGGCGACCCGCCGAGCACGTCGACGCTGAGCCCGGAGTCGTCGGCCACGGCGGGCAGGCCGGTGAAGGCGGCGAGCGCGCGGGCCTTGATCAGCGCGTTCTCCGCGAACGTCAGGCCGTCCTCGACCGGCTCGGGCGCACCGACGTCGCGCGCGCCGACCACCGAGGCGGGGTCGAGCCCGGGCAGCACGGGAGACAGGATCGCTCGCAGCTCGCCGACCTTGTGCGCGTTGTGCGTGGCGAGCACCAGGCGGGTGCTCGAGGTCATCGGACCGCGCGCGTCGCCGAGCCGTCGCCCGGAGCCTGCGCCAGGGCAGCGGTCTGCAGCGCGGTCAGCTGGGCGGTCCCGGCGACCGCGAGGTCGAGCAGCGCGTTGAGCTCGGCGCGGTCGAACGGGGCGTGCTCGGCGGTGCCCTGGACCTCGACGAACGTGCCGGAACCGGTGACCACGACGTTCATGTCGGTCTCGGCTCGCACGTCCTCGACGTACGGCAGGTCGAGGACGGGCAGCCCGTCGACGATGCCGACGCTCACGGCGGCGACCGAGTCCCGCAGGACGACCTTGTTCTTCGAGACGTGCCCCTGGGCGACGGCCCACGCGACGGCGTCGGCCAGGGCGACGTAGGCGCCGGTGATCGAGGCGGTGCGGGTGCCGCCGTCGGCCTGGAGCACGTCGCAGTCGAGCACGATCGTGTTCTCGCCGAGCGCCGAGACGTCGATGATCGCCCGCAGCGAGCGGCCGATCAGGCGCGAGATCTCGTGCGTGCGCCCGCCGACGCGGCCCTTGACGGACTCGCGGTCGGAACGGCTGTTCGTCGCGCGCGGGAGCATCGAGTACTCGGCCGTGACCCAGCCCTCGCCGGAGCCCTTCTTCCAGCGCGGCACCCCGGGCGTGAACGACGCGACGCACAGCACCTTGGTGCCGCCGAACTCGACGAGCACGCTGCCCTCGCCGGCCTCCAGGAAGCCGCGGGTCAGGGTGACCGGGCGGAGCTGGTCGGGGGCGCGGCCGTCGGCGCGCACGCCGGGCACGGTGGAGGCAGAGGTGGCAGAAGTCATGCGGACGAGCGTAACCGCGCGGTCCGACAGGGACGGTTCACGTCCAGGTCCGCTACAGGACGTGGACCGCGCCCGGACGCGCCAGCTCGATCGGGCCGCCGTACACGGCCGCCGCCTCCGCCTCGGTCACCGCGGGATCGTTCCAGGCCGGGATGTGCGTGAGCACGAGCCGCCGGGCACCCCCGCGCGCCGCGGCCTCGCCGGCGCGACGACCGGTGAGGTGGATGCCCCGCAGCTCGTCGTCCCTGCCCTCCACGTACGCCGACTCGACGAGGAGCAGGTCCACGTCCGCGGCCAGGGCGTCCAGGCCCGGGCACTCGTCGGTGTCGCCGCTGTAGGAGAGCGTGACGGACCCGTCGGAGACGTCGGACGGCCCGGTGACCCGGACGCCGAACGCCGGGATCGGGTGCTCGACGGGGATGGGCGTCAGCGTCAGGGGCCCGACGACCACGTCGGAACCTGCCTCCCACGACGCGACCACGAACTGCTCGCTCGGGCTCTCGCTGCCGCACAGCTGCGCGAGGCGATCGGCGGTGCCGACCGGACCGTAGACGGGAACGGGCGGCAGGGCACCGGCGGGGTCGTACCGCCGCAGCACGTGCAGCACGGCGAGGTCGGCCACGTGGTCGGCGTGCAGGTGGGACAGGCCGATGGCGTCCAGGGCCGTCGGGTCGCCGTACCGCTGGAGGGCGCCCAGGGCGCCGTTGCCGAGGTCCAGCAGCACGGTCCAGGTGCGCCCGTCGGCATCGTCGGCCTGCACGAGGTACGCCGACGCGGCCGAGTCCGCGCTCGGGAAGGACCCGGCGCAGCCCAGGATCGTCAGCCTCATCGCAGGGCTCCGCGCGGCTCGACGGCCTCGACCTCGGGGCCCAGGAACCGGCGGGCGAGCTTCTGGAACGCGACGGGGTCGCCCGTGGCGAGGAACCGGTGGCTGGGCGCTCCTGCGGAGAGGTCGCGCTCGAGGTCGTGCGCCACGAGCGTGCGGTACACGTCCTTGGCGGTCTCCTCGGCGCTGGACACGAGCGTGACGTCCTCGCCCATGACGTAGGAGATCGCGCCCGTGAGCAGCGGGTAGTGCGTGCAGCCGAGCACGAGGGTGTCGACGCCGGCCTCGCGGACCGGGTCCAGGTACTCGTGCGCGAGCGCGAGCACCTCCGGGCCCGAGGTGATGCCCGCCTCGACCAGCTCGACGAACCGGGGGCAGGCCTGCGTGGTCAGCTCGACGCCCGGCGCCACGGCGAACGCGTCGTCGTACGACCTCGACTCGACGGTCGACTTGGTCGCGATGACGCCGATGCGGCCCGTCCGGGTGGCCGCGACCGCGCGCCGGGCGGCCGGCAGGATCACCTCGACCACCGGGATGCCTCGTCGCAGCGTGTACCGCTCGCGGGCGTCGCGCAGCATCGCCGACGACGCCGTGTTGCAGGCGATGACGAGCAGCTTCACGCCGGCGTCCACGAGGTCGTCCATCACCTCGAGGGCGTGCGCACGGACGGCCGCCAGCGGCTTGCTGCCGTAGGGCGTGTTGAGGGTGTCGCCGATGTAGATCGTGGACTCGTGGGGCAGCTGGTCGAGGATCGACCGCGCCACCGTCAGCCCGCCGACACCGGAGTCGAAGATCCCGAGGGGGGCGTCGTTCACGCGGCCGAGCCTATCCGCTACCCGGCCGGTGGCCTGCCCGGCGGGGTGTTGCGTCCGCCACCCGGCGCGCGCAGGTCCGCGAGCAGCGCCTCGACGAGCGACTCCTGCAACCAGCTCAACGCACCGTAGACCGCGACGAGGTAGCGCCGGGTCGCGGGGTCGAGGTGGTCGGCGTCGGCCTCGTCGAGGTCCGCCGTCGGCGAGGTCAGCAGCTGGTCGTACAGGCGCTCGGCCTGGTCGTCGGTGCGGATCTGGAGGCGCTCGGCCAGGACGAGCCGCAGGTCCGTCAGCGCCGCCGCGACGTCCTTGGCGTCGTCGGGCGCGACCACGAACGCGTCGGCGCGCTGCCCGGCGGTGGGAGTGGTCAGCGCGGTCCAGAGCCGGCTGAGCCGGGCGACCTTGCCCGCACGGATGTCGTCCTCGGTCAGGCGGCGGAACTCGGCGGACACCTCGGGGTCGTCGCGCGACGCGTCCGGCAGCAGGCGCCGGACGGCGGGGTCGGTCGGCGGCGCGACGTTGTCGAGCTGGATCCGCGGCGAACCGTCACCCGGCACGGTCGCGGCGGTCTCCTCGTCGATCCGGCCCGCACCGAGCAGCTCGGCGACGTCCGCGACGAGGGCCGCGATCACGCCGCGCTCGTCGTCGTCCAGGCGCGCCACGTACATCCCGCGGCGCCGCCGGAACGCCCGCATCACTGCCCGCTTCGCTGGAGCGTGGCCCACAGGCCGAACTCGTGCATCGCCTGCACGTCGACCTCCATCGCCTCGAGGGATCCGGTGGACACCACGGCGCGTCCCTGCTGGTGGACCTGCCGCATCAGCTTCTCGGCCTTCTCCCGCGGGAAGCCGAAGTACGACTCGAACACGTACGTCACGTAGCTCATGAGGTTCACGGGATCGTTCCAGACGATCGTCACCCACGGATCGGCGACCGCCGTCTTCTCCTGCGCCTCGACACTCTGGTCGGGAAGGGTCTGCACAGGCACGAGGCCCACTGTAGGTGCGTCGGCGACGTGCGCGGATGTTCTCCGCTGCCTACGTTGGCCGCATGACCCCTGGTCCGAGCACGGCCCTGCTCACCGACCGCTACGAGCTCACGATGCTGCAGGCCGCGCTCGCCGACGGGACCGCTCACCGCCGCTGCGTGTTCGAGGTCTTCACGCGCCGCCTGCCCCCGGGGCGTCGGTACGCGGTGCTCGCCGGGACCGGTCGCGTGCTCGAGGCGATCGAGCGGTTCCGGTTCGGCAAGGAGGAGCTCGACTTCCTTGCCGACGAGCGCGTGGTGGACGACACGACGCTCTCCTACCTGTCCGGCTACCGGTTCGGCGGGTCGGTCGTCGGGTACGCCGAGGGCGAGACGTTCTTCCCGTCGTCGCCGGTCATGGTCGTCGAGGGCACCTTCGCCGAGGCCGTCCTGCTGGAGACGCTCGTGCTCTCGATCCTCAACTTCGACTCCGCCGTGGCGTCGGCCGCGTCCCGGATGACCAGTGCGGCGGTCGACCGGCCCGTGCTCGAGATGGGTTCACGACGAGCGCACGAGGAGGCTGCGGTCGCGGCGAGCCGGGCCGCGGTCGTCGCCGGCTTCGCGGGGACCTCCAACCTGGAGGCGGGACGGCGGTACGGGTTGGCGACGATCGGGACCGCCGCGCACGCCTTCACGCTCCTGCACGACGACGAGCGGACCGCCTTCGAGACGCAGGTCGCGTCGCAGGGCGTGGGGACGACCCTGCTCGTCGACACCTACGACGTGCGGCGCGGCGTCGAGAACGCCCTGGCCGCCGCGGGGACGGCCCTGGGAGCCGTCCGGCTCGACTCCGGCGACCTCGGCGTCCTGGCGCACGAGGTGCGGCAGCAGCTCGACGCCGCGGGTGCGCGGGACACCAAGATCATCGTGACGTCCGACCTCGACGAGTACGCGATCGCGGCGCTCGCCGTCGCGCCGGTCGACAGCTACGGCGTCGGCACGTCCGTGGTCACCGGGTCGGGGGCGCCGACGTGCGGGATGGTCTACAAGCTCGTCGCTCGCGAGGGACCGGACGGCTCGCTGGAGCCCGTGGCGAAGGCGTCGCGGTCCAAGACCAGCGTGGGGGGCCGCAAGGCCGCGGCTCGACGGCTCGACGCCGAGGGCCGGGCGGCGGAGGAGGTCCTGGTCATGGGTCCGGACGACGAGGTCCGTGGGTGGCGGTCCGACGACGCGGACCTGCGGGCGCTGCACGTCCCGCTCGTCACCGCCGGGGTCGCAGACCGGGCCTGGACGGGGGCGGACGGCGTCCGGGCCGCCGTGGGTCGGCACCGGGCCTCGCGGGACGAGCTGCCGCGGGGGGCGAGGCGCTTGTCCGCGGACGAGGCCGCGGTGCCGACGGTCACGGTGCGGGTCGGGGGCTGACGCCCGGCCGACCCACGACCGGGCGGGTCGTCAGACCCGCCCGAGCCGGGCGATCGCTACACGCGCGAACGGCCGCGGCCGACCAGGGCGAGGATCAGGCTGACGACCAGCACGGCGATGCCGATCCAGATGAGGAACGACCCGACGCCGGCGAAGCCGAGGATGAGCAGGATGACACCGATGATGATGAGGATGAGCCAGCCGGGCATGGTGATGCCCCTTTCGTCAGAAGCGCCGATCCGGCGAGCGGGGGTACCCGGGCCGTTCGGCGACGACAGAACGCTGCCAGGGACGAGGGTCGTCGGCACGCCGAACGCCAAGTTGCGCGACCGGCCGTCGCTGCTATGTGGTCACGCGTCCAGGGCTGTGACCTGCGGTTTTACGCCCGACTAGCGACGTCCACGATTCGAGACGGGGGTTGCGGATTCCTCACCCGAAGAGGTGATCACTTCTTCCCGACGAACCAGCCGCGCACCATGGCGACGCGCGCGGTCAGCTGGTCGGGGTCGGCGAGGGCCACCTCCGGACCCCCGCAGCGGCGGCGCAGCTCGTTGTGCACGGACCCGTGGGGCTGGCCGCTCTTGCGCGCCCACGCCCCCACCAGCTGCGACAGCTCCTTGCGCAGCTCGGCCTGCTTGCGGTGGTCCATCGGCGGCGGCTCGTCGGCGGGCGCCTTCTTGCGGCCGTTCAGCTGGTCGGCCTGCCTCTGGCGCAGCAGGGCGGACACCTGGTCGGCGTCGAGCAGTCCGGGCAGGCCGAGGAAGTCGAGCTCCTCGTCGGACCCCATCTCCGCGCCCGTGCCGAACTCGCCGCCGTCGAAGAGCACCCGGTCGAACGACGCCTGGGCCTCGAGCGCCTCGAACGCCCCCTGCTTGCCGTCCGGCCCGATCTCGTCCGGGCCGTTGCGCTCCGCGTTCGCCGCCTCCATCAGGGCGTCCTCGGGGTTGAACCCCTCGCCCATCTCCTCGGCGGTCTTCGGGCGGTCCAGCGCGTGGTCACGCTCGAGCTCGAGCGTGTTGGCGAGTGCGAGCAGCTGCGGGACGCTCGGCAGGAACACCGAGGCGGTCTCGCCCCGGCGCCGCGCACGCACGAACCGGCCGACGGCCTGGGCGAAGAACAGAGGCGTCGCCGTGCTCGTCGCGTAGACGCCCACCGCGAGGCGCGGGACGTCGACGCCCTCGGAGACCATGCGGACCGCGACCATCCACCGCGAGGTGCCCGCGGAGAACTCGTCGATCCGGTCGCTCGCGCCGTCGTCGTCGGAGAGCACGACGGTCGGCGACCTGCCGGTGAGGCGTGCCAGGTGGCCCGCGTAGGCGCGTGCATCGGTCTGGTCGGTCGCGATGACCATGGCGCCGGCGTCCGGGACGGTGCGCCGGACCTCGGTCAGCCGGCGGTCCGCCGCGGCCAGCACGCTGGGGATCCACTCGCCGTTCGGGTCCAGGGCCGTGCGCCAGGCCTGCGCGGTGATGTCCTTGGTGAGCGGCTCCCCCAGCCGGGCGCTCATCTCGTCGCCCGCCTTGGTGCGCCACCGCATCGAGCCGCTGTAGGACAGGAAGATGACCGGACGCACGACGTGGTCGCGCAGCGCGTCGCCGTAGCCGTACGTGTAGTCGGCGACGCTGCGCCGGATGCCGTCGCGGTCGCGGTCGTAGCGCACGAACGGGATCGCCGCGGTGTCGGAGCGGAACGGCGTGCCCGTGAGCGCGAGCCGGCGGGTGGCACCCTCGAACGCCTCGCGGACGGCGTCGCCCCAGCTCAGCGCGTCACCTCCGTGGTGCACCTCGTCCAGGATGACGAGCGTCGGCGCTGCTGACGTGCGCGCCGCGTGCAGAGCCGGCTTGCTGGCCACCTGGGCGTAGGTCACGGCGACGCCGTCGAACCCGTGCCCGTGCCGGCCCTGCGCGTTGCTGAAGTTGGGGTCGAGCGTGATGCCGACGCGCGCCGCGGCGTCGGCCCACTGGCGCTTGAGGTGCTCGGTCGGCGCGACGACGGTCACCCGTCGCACCACCTTCGCCTCGAGCAGCTCGGTGGCGATCCGGAGCGCGAACGTCGTCTTTCCCGCACCGGGCGTGGCGACCGCGAGGAAGTCCCGCGGGTTGCTGACCCGGTACTGCTCGATCGCCTCCGCCTGCCACGCACGCAGCTTGTCGGCCGTGCCCCAGGGCGCACGGCTGGGGAACGCC
Organism: Cellulomonas sp. P4_A2; assembly: GCF_056402515.1. Lineage (NCBI taxonomy): Bacteria > Bacillati > Actinomycetota > Actinomycetes > Micrococcales > Cellulomonadaceae > Cellulomonas > Cellulomonas sp. P4_A2. The sequence continues at coordinate 5,920 of NZ_JBFUHG010000006.1, read as the reverse complement.
GGCGGCAGCTGTGACGCGGCGGACGACGACGCGTGGTGGGTGGACGGGACGACGGACGGGCGCGGGGCGGCCGTCACGAGCCGCCGCTGGTCGAGCCGGTGAACCGCGCGTCGCCGCCCGAGCCGGAACCGCCGGAGCCCGAGCCGGGGTTGCGACCGAAGCCCCAGCGGCGACCGCCGGACTTGCCGCCGCCCTCGCCGCCGTTGTTGTCGCCGTCCTGCGGCTCGCGCAGACCCTCGTAGATCTCCTTGCAGACCGGGCAGACCGGGAACTTGTTCGGGTCCCGGCCGGGGACCCAGACCTTGCCGCAGAGGGCGATCACGGGCTTGCCGCTGATCGCGGAGTCGAGGATCTTCTCCTTGCGCACGTAGTGCGCGAACCGCTCGTGGTCGCCGGGTTCGACCTGCTCGGTCGTCTCCTCGCGCTCCAGGACGCTGGTCGACGTCCCCTGGTCCGGACCGGACGGGTCGTCTGGTGCGGACGGCATCGGGAACGGCTCACTCATGGCGTCGAGTGTACGTGGCGGATCCGACAACGCCGGGGGCCGACCGGCCGTCGACGGCGTCCCGGGTGGGCAACATCACCCGCGTCAGAGGCCCTGCCACTGCGGCTTGGAGCGGTATGTCTCGCGGTAGTAGTCGGCCAGCTGCAGACGGCTCGCCGCGGCGTCGTCGACGAGGACGGTGACGTGCGGGTGGTGCTGCAGGATCGTCGCCGGCCACATGGCGCTCACCGGGCCCTCGACGAGCTGGTGCACGGCCTCCGCCTTGCCCTTGCCGGTGGCCAGGAGCACGAGGTGCCGGGCGGACATGATCGTCGCGAGCCCCTGCGTCAGGCAGTGCGTCGGCACCTTGTCGAGGTCTCCCCCGAAGAACCGGGCGTTGTCCTCGCGCGTCTGCCGCGTCAGGGTCTTGATGCGGGTCCGGGACGCCAGCGACGAGCCGGGCTCGTTGAACGCGATGTGCCCGTCGGTGCCGATCCCGAGGAGCTGCAGGTCGACGCCGCCGACGTCCGCGATCGCGTCCTCGTAGGCGCGACAGGCCACGACGAGGTCGTCGGCCAGTCCGTCGGGCCCCTGCACCGCACCGTCGGCGAAGTCGACGCGGGAGGCGATCTCCTTCTCGATGACGTTGCGATAGCGCTCGGGGTGGCCGGCCTCGAGACCGACGTACTCGTCGAGCATGAAGGCCCGGGCACGCGCGAACGACAGGCCGTCCTGCGTGTGCCGTCGAGCGAGCTCGTCGTAGACCGCGAGCGGGCTCGACCCGGTGGCCAGGCCGAGCACGGAGTCGGGCTGCGCGCGCACGAGCTGCTCGATCGCGTCCGCGGCCAGACGTCCCAGCTCCGCGCCGGGACCGATGACGACCTCCATCAGAAGTACTCCCCTCGTCCGAGCAGTGCCGCACCGACCGCGCCCACCGGCACGTCAGCGGGAGCCAGGCTCACGCGTCCGGGCAGGCTCATCGACGCGAGGAACGGCGACGCCTCCGCCTGCCGCTCCAGCTCGCCGCGCACGGCCCGCAGCAGCGGCTGGCCGAGCGCGCTGACGCCGCCGCCGATCACGACGAGGTCGACGTCGGCGGTGAGCACGAGGATGCGGACCGCGGAGGCGACCGCCCACGCGAAGCGGTCGCGCACCTCGATCGCCTGCGGGTCCCCGTCCGCGGCCGCGGTGAACAGCTCGGCGGGCGCGGGACGGCCGAACCGGCTGGGCCAGGCGATGTCGAGCGCCGACCCGGACGCGTACTGCTCCAGGCAGCCGAGCTGGCCGCACTTGCACGGCAGGCCGTCCGGAACCAGCGTCAGGTGGCCGATCTCGCCGGCGCCCCCGTGCGAGCCGCGCCGCAGCCGGCCCTCGAGCAGCAGCCCGGCGGCCAGGCCCGTGCCGAGCGCGAGGAACGCGATGTCGTGCACCCCCGGCTCGCCCGTGCCCTGCGCACCGTCGACCGTGTGCGCGGCGCCGACGACGGCGACGGTGAGGTCGTTCTCGACCCGGACCTGCACACCGAGACGCTCCGCGACGATCGACGCGAGCGGGGTGCTCTCCTCGATGCCCAGGTTCACGGCGTGCTCGACCAGGCCCTTGTCGGCGTCGACGACCCCGGGCAGCCCGATGCCGACACCCGCGAGCTCGGACACCGGCAGACCCATGCGGCCCGCGAGGTCCTCGACCACCGCGACCGCGACGTCGACCAGGCCCTGCACACCCTTCGTGGTGGCGAGCCGGACCTGGTGCCGCACCACGCCGTCCCCGTCGAGCGCGACACCGAGCACCTTGGTGCCGCCGATGTCGAGCCCGACGGACCACGGGCGCGGCCCGTCGTCCGACGCCCTGAGTGGAGTCGGGATCCCCTGCGTGCTCACGTCAGCCCTTCACCGCTCCGGCGACCAGCCCGGACGTCATCTTGTTCTGGACGAACAGGAAGAAGACGATCACAGGAATCGCGATCAGTGCCGAGCCTGCCATCACGACGCCCCAGTCGGTCGCACGGTTCGACTCGACGAGGCCCTGCAGCCACAGCGGCAGCGTGTGCTCGGTCGGGTCGGTCATGACGACGAGGGCGAGGGTGTACTCGTTCCAGGCCTGCAGGAACCCGTACACGCCCGCGGCCACGAGGCCGGGAGCGAGCAGCGGGAAGGTGATCCGGAAGAAGGCGGCGGTGCGCGACAGGCCGTCCACCATCGCCGCCTCCTCGAGCTCGATCGGCACGCCGGCCACGAAGCCGCGCAGCATCCAGATCGTGAAGGGCAGGATCGCCGCCGTGTAGACGATGGCCAGGCCGATGGCCGTGTTCACCAGGTTCCAGCCGTCGAGCATCCGGTACTGCGAGATGAAGAGCCCCTCCGCGGGGATCATCTGCACCACGAGGATCGTCAGGATGAACGCCTTGCGACCGCGGAACCGGAACCGGCTGACGGCGAGCGCGGCGAGGAACGCGAAGATCAGGGCGGCGACGAGGACGATCACGACGACCGTCAGCGAGACCTTCATCGCGTCCCAGAACGACGGGTCGTTCCACACGCGGCGGAAGTTCGAGATCGTCCCGTCGAGCGGGAAGAACGTCGGCTTGCTGGTCTGCAGCTTGTTCAGCGGCAGGAACGCGCTGTTGACCATCCAGTAGATCGGGAAGACCCAGGCGATGGCCACGACGACGGCGACGATCCCGAGGACGCGGCGGCCCGTGCGGGTCTGGGCACGACCGGACTCGGTCGTCTTGACCCGGGCCTTGCGCTTGGCGACGGGGACGACGGGAGCTCCCTGCGGCGCCGGGGCGGGCGCTGGGGTGGCGACGGTGCTCACAGCTCGTCCTCCTTCAGCATCTGGCGGACGTAGAAGCCGGTCAGGCCGAGCGTGATGACCAGCATGATCGTGGCGAGCGCTCCCGCCTTGGAGAAGTCCCCTGCGTAGGAGTAGATGAGCGTGCCGAGCAGGTTCGTCTCGTGCGTGGGCGCGCCTGCACGCTGCAGGACGTAGATCTGGGTGAACACCTTCATGTCCCAGATCACCTGCAGCAGCAGCACGATCGACAGGACGGGCCGGATCATCGGGATCGTGATGTTCCAGAAGCGCTGCCGCTGGGAGGCGCCGTCGAGCTGCGCGGCCTCCATCGTCTCCTCGGGGACCTGCAGCAGGCCCGCGTAGACGGAGAACGCGACGAACGGCACCGACATCCAGACGACGATCACGGTGGCGACGAAGTAGAAGGACAGCGGCTCGATGATCCACGAGTGGCCGGCCATGTCGTCGGCACCGAAGACGTTGGCGAGCACGTAGTTGACGACGCCGTACTGCGAGTCGAAGAGCCACTGCCAGACCGTCATGGACGCGAGGACCGGGGTGCCCCAGGCGAGCAGGAGGGCGACCATCAGGGTCATCCGGGCGCCGCGGCTGACGCGCTGCATGAGCACGGCGAACGCGATGCCGATGACCATCGTGACGGCCGCGTTCACCAGGCAGAAGGCGATCGAGCGACCGATCACGGCCCAGACGTACGGGTCGGAGAGGAGCTCCTGGTAGTTCTTCAGCCCGACCCACTCGGCGGGGGCTCCGAACTGCTGCTTGAGCCCGTACTCCTGGAACGAGGTGATGAACTGCCGGATCAGGGGGTAGCCGAGGGCGACGGCGATGACGATGCCGGCCGGGACCAGCAATCCGTACACACCGACGTTGCGGCGCTTACGACGTGGGAACACGGGCGGGGTGCCGTCGTGCTCGACCACGGGGGCAGTGGCTGCCATGGAAGAACTCCTGTCTGGTGGCGCGGCCGGGTCCGCCTGCGTCGGCAGGCCCGACCGCACCCGGATCAGGGGGTCGTCCGCACTGTGTCGAGCTACAGCCCGGACGACGACCAGTGATCAGTACAGCAGTGGTGTGTGCTGTGCGTCGTGTTTCCGGAACGGCCGGGTCGAAGGCCCTCCGACCCGGCCTGAGGCCCGACCGGCCCCCTCCGCTCCGCAGCAGCGAGGGCCGGCCGAGGTCATCAGTTGAGCGCGGCCTCGATCTGCTTGTCAGCAGCGGCAGCGGCCTCCTTGACGTCGGCCCCCGTCGCGAGCTGCTGGAAGAAGTCCTCCAGGATGCGGTCGCCCTCGACGGTGGCCCAGTTCTCGGCGGCCGGCGTGAGCTTGGCGTTCAGCGCGGCGGCGACAGCGGCCTTGGCGTAGACGTCGTCGCCCATGGAGGCGGCGTAGTCCGTGTTGCCGGGGATGAGGCCGTTGCTGCCGAGCATGTTCTGGAACTCCTCCGTGAAGATGATCTTCAGGAGGCTCTTGGCGAGCTCCGGGTGCTGCGACTTCGCGGCGACGGCGATGTTCGAGCCGCCGGCGAAGCCGTTCGCGTAGGAGCCGGCCTCGATGCCCGGGAGCGGGAAGACGCCGGTGTGCTCCTCGTTGCAGGCCTGCTGCTCGGTGCGGAGCGCCTTGGCGGCGTCCGACTTGTCGTCGGGGTCGACGCCCTTGTTGCACTGGGGCAGGTCGATGCTCCACCGGGCCCAGGTGGGCGCGGAGAACATGGCGGACTGGCCCTGGTTGAACGGGACCCACGGCTCGTTCGAGTCGCTGTCGGCCGGAGCCTTGGTCGCCGTCTTGAACAGCTCCTGGACCTGCTCGAGGCCCTTGATGGAGTCGGGCTCGGACAGGGCACCCTTCCAGGTGTCACCGTCCTTGACCGCGAAGTTGCCACCGTTGGTGTAGAGCCACGCGGCGCCGTTGTACCAGTCCTGGCCCGGGAGCCAGAAGCCGGAGCCCGCGGGGTTGGCGGCCTGCAGCTTCTGCGCGACGGTCGTGAACTCCTCGAGCGTGGTGGGCACCTCGACGCCCGCCGCGGCGAACGCGTCCTTGTTGTAGAACACGGCACGCGCGCCGGAGTAGTAGGGAGCCGCGTAGAACTTGCCGTCCGCGCTACCCGCGTCGACGAAGCCGGGGAGCAGCTTGTCGCCGCCCAGCTCGTCGTACATGTCGGTGATGTCGGCGAAGGCGCCGGCGTACGTGAAGGTCGGCGACTGCGTGTTGCCGATCTCGACGACGTCCGGGGTCTGGTCGGCCGACGACAGAGCGGTCTGCAGGCGCGGGACGAGCCCGTTCCAGTCCTGCTCCTCGATGACGAGCTTGGAGCCCGGGTTCTCGGCCTCGAACGTCGTCGTGAGGTACTCACGCAGCGCGTCCGGGGTGTCGGTGCCGTTCAGCCAGAGCTTGATCGTCGCAGCCTCGGGCGTGCTGGCTGCCGACGAGGTGTCGTCCGATGCGTCGTCGCCGTTGCTGCAAGCGGCGAGCGCGAGCGTGGCCGCCACGCCGACGGCCGCGAAACGTAGGATCTTCACGTTGGGGTTCCTCCCGTGAGCGAGACGAGCGCCGAGCGGCGTCGCCGGGGGTTTCTTCTGACGTGCAGTGGGCCGGCTGGGGGTCCTCACGAGACCCCCAGCTG